>CADEFG010000395.1 GCA_902826505.1 uncultured Acidobacteriota bacterium | reverse complement strand
TACTTTTCCACTTTACAAAGCTTTGACGATAAAAAGCGTGCCGTCGTCATCCAAAAATTTTCGTTCGGTGAAATCCGCGACGCCTTTGCGGATAAAATCGATCATCTCTTTGGCGGGCAGGTGAATGCCGCCCAGAACCGTTTCAACCAATCGCTCTTTCCCGAATTCCTCGCCGTCTTCGCGCGCGGCTTCGGTGATTCCGTCCGTGTAAAGAATCAGCACTTGTCCTTTCTCGAACTTTATAAAATGCTGGTGATAACGCATTTCGCGGAACATTCCGAGCGGCAGATCGCCGTATTCGACGAACCGGTGTTCGCCGTCGGGTTTGATCAAAAGCGGCGGATTATGTCCCGCATTTGAAAAGACAAAAGTTTTGTTCGTCGCGTCAAGGCTGCCGTAGATCGCCGTAATAAATTGATGCGATTCGACCGAATCCCACAAAAGATTGCTGACTTTCGCCAGAGCAATATTCGGCGCATAACCGATTTGGACGGCTAATCTCAAGGAAGCTCGTAAAAATGCAGTCAAAAGGGCGGCGGGAATTCCCTTGCCGACGGCATCCGCGACGACAATACCGATCTGGTCTTCGACGATTCTCACCCAATCATAATAATCGCCCGAAACTTCCTCGGTCGGGAAAATATACGCGCTGATGTCGAAATCCTTTAATTTCGGGTCGTGCTCGGGCAGCAGTTCGAGTTGCACGCGCCGGGCAATTTCAAGCTGCGCTTCGAGTCTTTTTTTCTCGACGACCTGTTCGTAAAGCTCGGCTTTTTCGATGATGATCGCGACCTGCGACGCGAGCAGCAAAAGAGTTTGCAGATCGTCTTCGGTATAAGAATCAAGGGTGTCGCTTTCGAGATCGAAAACGCCGATCACTTTATCGTTTGAAATGATCGGCGCGACCATTTCCGAACGCGTTTGTTTGCGGGCGTGAAAATAGCGGGTGTCCTGATGAACGTCAGGCGAGATCAGCGGTTTACCAGTCTGCGCGACATAGCCGATAAAACCTTCGCCCATTTTGATGCGCGGTTCGACGAGCGCGAACGGAATTTTGTAACCGCGCAGAGTTTTCGATTTGAAAATATACGGGCTTTCGTCGGTTTTATCGTATTCGATCAGATAAATTCCCGCCGCATCATAATGGATCAAGGATCCGAGCGTGTCCATCACGAGCGTTAAAACCTCGTCCAGATCGAGCGAACGACTGATCTTTTTAGTAATGTCGAGAAGCAGACGCAGTTTATCAACCGTAGTTAGCTGCGGGTCGGGTTGTGAACTTTGTTTATTGGAATCAATCATTTACTCGTCAATCGTAAATCGTCAATTGTAAATCGTCAAAGCAGCAGAATCAACAAACGAATTCCGATTGATGAGCTCCGATTCACGATTCACGATTGACCATTAACGATTTTTTGTACTCGTCCCAAAGTCTCGAAACCTTCATGCGATATTCGACGAGTTCGCGGCTGACATTAAAATGCCGGGCGATTTCGCGCGATGTTTTACCCTGAAAGACAAAGCGGCGCAAGGCGGAATAAGGAACAAGCGCCGCCGCGCCGACCGAATACGCTTCTTCTTCGATCTCGGCGTGATAATCGCGCGCGATGACCTTGCCGTCCTTATTGACATTGGTGATGGCGAGGCGCGAGGGTTTATGACCGAGAAAAACGTGGCTGATCTCTTCCATCAAGGTCGCGTTCTGCCGGTTGGCGCCGTGGGTCGGGTTGAGAATGATCAACTTTCTGCCGTCGGGCAAAGTTTGCGAACAAGCGCCGCCCGACCATTTATCGCTCGCGTCATTCAATAGGTGACGCTTTGTTTCTTCCGTCAAAAATGGTTCGATCTGTTCGAACGAGGCGACCAGAAGTTTGGCGTATTTCGCCAGATCAAACGGATTGAGACGTTCGTCGTCACGCTTTAATCCTGCAAAATCGCGCAAGCCGATGGCTTTAATCTCATAATTTCTGCCTTTTCTGGTCGGCGGTAAATTTTCGGTGTCCACAATGAAAGATTATACAAGGAATTTACAAGTTTGGTTAGAGACCGCCTTCAATTATAATTTTTCGGCAATCGTTTCGCGGCGACTATCAAACCGATGGCGATCAGCAGAATTGCTAAATATTCGGTCACAATCGAGATAGTCGAAACGCCGAGCATAATGTTGCGGATCACGTTTTCCCTTTCGTAACGGCTCGCGTCATACGGGGCAAATTCCGTATATCTCCAATAAATCCAATTGACGAGCCATAGAATAAACGAAAGGGCGGCGGCGACGATTGCCGAGAATCCAAGTGCTTTCATGACAAAACTCCTCTTTTTGTTAAATTCGCTTGATAATACACCCAATTTTGACCTTTCGACAAGTTTTTACGCGAGAAAGGCGGTGAACAGATTTCCTTCCTGTTCACCGCCGATTGTTTTTTGTTTGATTCTTTAAACTTCTTTGTATTCCGAATCGACGTCTTCGCTCGAAAGCGCGACGCGGTAATTGTTCGATTGTTTTTGTTTGGTAATCAGCAAATCGTCCTTTGTTTTGAGCAGATCGGCGCGGTTAAAAACGGAAATTTCAAAGTTGTAGCCGTGCGTGATCGCGTCTTTCGGACAGGCTTCGACGCAGAAACCGCAGAAAATACAGCGCCCGTAATCGATGTTATAGACTTTTGCGTAACGTTCGTCGCGCCCGATGCGTTCGGCGTAGGGGCGCGAATCCGTTTCGGCTTCGATGTAAATGCAGTCCGACGGGCAAGCCGCCGCACACAGATAACAGGCGACGCATTTTTCCTTGCCGCTTTCGTCAACGTGAAGCAGATGTTGTCCGCGATAACGCGGCTGCACCGTGACGGGAACGTCCGGATACTGCACCGTCCATTTGGCGCGCGGAATCTCCGAAATCGTCCGTTTCATTCCCTTTAAAACGGCGACTGTTGATTGAATGACATCTGTAATAATGTTTGACATAAAGTTTCTTTGGGCTTTAGTTAAGCGCTGCCCCGCTAAAAAGTATTCCCATCAGGACAAGATAAAAAAGCCAGTAACAAACCCAAATCAGCGTAAAGACTCCGCCGACCACCATTCCGGCGATCGCCATTCCTTTTCCGCCGTATTGCATCGGGTCGTTATTGACGTTCTTCATTCCCAAATAACCCGTGATCAAGGCTGCCGGTCCGGTCAGCCAGCCGATGTAACAGCAAACGCTTAAAATTCCCAAAACCAGCGAAACGATCGGCAGAACCTGATTTTGTCCCTGCATCGCGACCGGTGGTTGAAAAGGCGTGTTGGCGCCTAAACCTTGATCTTGCCAGCCCTGCACCGGGGTCGGCGGCGGCGTCCATTCGTTTTGCTGGAGCGGTTGATTTCCGAATGGCTGCTCGTTCATCTGATCGAACTGCGACTGCGGAGCACCGAACTGCGGCGGCGGTTCTTGGAACGTCGGCTTCGGCGCGTCAAAAGACGACTGCGGCGGATCGAAAGAACTTTGTTGCGGTTGACCGAACGGCGAATCCTGCGGCGGCGGATCGAACGGCGTTGGCGGCGCATCAAACGGCGACTGCGGCGCGTTAAAAGAAGATTGCGGTTCCGATAGCTTGGTCTCATTAATCGGCGGAACATCGAACGGCGACGGGATCGGATCGTTATTCGGTTTGGAAAACGGCGAATCCGACGAAAAAGGCGATGAATCCGATTTCGGTGCGCTCGTCTCCCAGGAATTTTGAATCATCGTCGCCGGCAAATCATCATCAATTTCGTCTTTGGGCGGAACTTCGCCAAAGCTCGGCGGACTCAAGTTCGGCTCGCTGAATTTCGGCGGCTCGGGCTGTAAGACGGTCGGCTCGTTTGAAATATCCGAAGCTTGCGGCAACGGATCGCTCGGCGCGGAGAAACCGCTGAACGGGGATGAAGGCGTTTCGGCTTGAATTTCTTCCTTGATTTCTTCGAATTTCGGCGGGTCGGGCTGCGGTTCTTCCAAAATCGGTTTTTCCTGACTGACAATCGGCGTCGCAACCATCGTTTTCATCGGGTCGAATTCTTCCGGCAGTTGGAGCAGGTCGCCGCTGTCGTCTTTGTTGCCCGAACTTGTGACGACAGTTTTAAACGGATCGGAAGGCGGAATCGAAGCGGCAATATCTTCCTGCCGAACGACCGTTGTTTTTAACGGATCTTCCGGTTGCGATTCCTCAACCGCATCAAGCAGAGGCGTTCCGTCGGTCTGACAAAAACGCATCGAGTCAGGAAATTCTTTTTGGCAATTCGGGCATTTTTTCATCTATTTTTCGTCCTTTGTATTTAAGTTTTCTGAAGTTAAGGAAAGTTGCCGATAGCTTACAGAAAGTTTTTTCAATCCCAACTGCCCTCGAACTGTCCGCGCAACTTTCCGCAACTATCTGTAAACTACCTGCAACTTTTATAGCCTTTTGCTCAAACTAATTCAAGTTTACTGAAGAAATATGCGATCTCGATCGCCGCATTTTCGTCGGAATCCGAACCATGCACGGCATTTTCACCGATCGAACCGGCAAATTCTTTCCGCAGAGTTCCTTCCGCCGCTTCCGCCGGATTGGTCGCGCCCATCAGATCGCGCCACGCTTTGACCGCATTTTCCTTTTCCAATGCTAACACAACGCACGGACCGCTCGACATAAACTCGGTCAATTCGCCGAAAAACGGACGTTCGCTGTGAACCGCATAAAAACCTTCCGCGTTTTTGATCGTTTGATGAATCAATTTCATCCCGCGAATCCGAAAACCATCGGCTAAGATCTTGTCGATAATTTTTCCCGTATGCCCTTTCCGAACCGCGTCGGGCTTGATAATTCCAAATGTTAAATTACTCATTATTTATTATTTTTCCTCTTTATAAATTTATTATCCACTCAAGTTTTAGTTTTTTCTGCAATAGAATTAATCAAAACTATTTTTGGCTTTTGAATTTTGGTCTTATTAATTTTAATTTTAATTTTTTTGTTCTTAAAATTGCTCATAAATTGTGCGGATATTTTGTAAGTTCCAAAAGGAAGTCTTACTGAATATTCGCCATTTTCATCTGTCGAAGCCTGAAATTCTTCCTCTTTATTATTTTCAAACCTTACAACTAGACCTGATAATACAGTTCCATACTCATCTACAAAACTACCTTTCAGAATTCCGGTTTTTTCTTTCGGTTTTGAAAAATCAACCTCATTTGGCTTTCTTATATTCTCAATTTCATCACTGAATGGAGTACCATTACAATCATTGCAGTAGCCTATCT
>CADEFG010000394.1 GCA_902826505.1 uncultured Acidobacteriota bacterium | reverse complement strand
AATATAAATTCAAGCAGGAAGATGCGAAAGCGCGTTATGAACGCCGCGAATTAGCCGTGATGGGTCCGGTGCGCCAAGACATCGGCAAGGCTCTTCAAGAATTTACCAAGAAAAACGGCTTTACCATGACGTTCGATGTTGCCAAGCTCGACAATGCCGGTTTGCTTCTCGGGATGGACGAAACGGCAGATGTGACCAAAGCGTTTATCACATTTTACAACGCGCGTCCGGCAACGACCGCTGTTGTGCCGAAATAGTGAGAAAATAAAAGGCTTGTGGTTCAGGTAAAGCAGGCAACAATTTTAAGACTTTAGGTTTCAAAGGAATAGTTAGAAAAATAACGACAGCCTTTTTATAATTTTAAGGAGTACCAGTAAAAAAAATGAGAACAATTCGTTTAATCGCCGCCAGCGCAGTTTTTGCGGCAATTTTCGCGGTCTCGGCATTTGCCCAAACCGCCGCAGGTAAGATCGGTCTGATCAATACGCAATTTTTTGCTGAAGATAAAGCCGGCATTACAAAATATGTGACAGCTTTGAACAGTCTTGAAACAGAATTCAAACCGGTATTCACGGAGTTGCAGACTTTGGGAACCAAAATTCAGGCTTTAGAAAAAGAACTGAAAGACTTACAGGCAAAGGCTCAAGACCCTAACAATAAAATTCCTATCAATACGGCGAGTGTCAATGCCAAAGCCGAAGAATACGACAAGTTAGTGCGTGAATATAAATTCAAGCAGGAAGATGCGAAAGCGCGTTATGAACGCCGCGAATTAGCTGTCATGGGTCCGATCCGGCAGGACATCGGCAACGCGATTCAGGAATATACCAAGAAAAACGGCTATGTAATTATGCTTGATATTGCGAAGCTCGACAATGCCGGTTTGATTCTCGGTTTGGACGAAACGGCAGATGTGACTAAAGCGTTCATCACATTTTACAACGCGCGTCCGGCAACGACCGCCACTGTTACCAAGTAGCAGAAAATTAAAAAGGCTTGTCATCAGAAGTCAGAAGTCGGCTTTTATGGTCGGCTTCTGACTTCTGTATTGTTTGGATAAAATTTCAAAACCCGAAATTTACAAATTCAAAACTTTCCGTTAATTTGTAATCTGCAATTAAAATCTAAATTCACATTCAGCATTTATGAGCCTTTTGCTTGATTCACGCGCCATTCAGGAAATTTTACCGCATCGTTATCCGTTTCTGCTGGTCGATAAAATCATCGAACTCGAACCGCGAATCCGCATTGTCGGTATCAAACAAGTGACGATCAACGAATATTTTTTTCAGGGACATTTTCCCGATGCGCCCGTGATGCCCGGCGTTTTGCAGATCGAAGCTCTGGCGCAGGTCGGCGCGATTCTCGCTTTACGCGAGTTTGAAAACCGCAACGATAAAATTCCGTTTTTCAGCGGAATCGAAAATGCCCGTTTTCGTCGTCCGGTCGTGCCGGGGGATACTTTGGTTTTGGAAGTGACGGCAATTCGCATCGGCAGCAAAGTCCAAAAAATGCGCGGGCTTGCCAAAGTTGACGGAAACATCACCGCCGAAGCCGAGATTATGTGCATCATCGGCGACCGACCGAAAGGATAAAATTTATGCCAACGCAAATAACACTTTATCAATTATTAATTGTCGGAGCCATCACCGGTTTTGTTCTCGGGTTAATTCCGTTAGGTTTGGGATTTGTCAAACAAAATCGTAAATACGGCATTATCGGTTTTATCTTAACGATTATTGGCGGCACTTTTTTTTCGCTTTTGGGGGCGCTTCCCGTTGCCAGTGTCTTTACGTGGTTGGTTTTACGAAAACCTGCCGAAGATAAACCTGTTGAGGTCAAAATTGTCAACGAAAATCCGATTGACGTTGCGGTCAAAGATTCCGAAAATTCATAAAAATCTGTCTTCCTTTATGACATCTTTTATTCATCCGACAGCGATCGTCAGCCCGAATGCAAAAATCGGCGCAGATTGCTATATCGGCGCATTTTGCGTGATCGGCGACGAAGTCGTTTTGGGCGAAAAAGTTCATCTCGAATCGCATGTCGTGATTGACGGTAAAACTTCGGTTGGCGATGAAACCCGCGTTTTTCCGTTTGTTTCGATCGGACTCGCGCCGCAGGATTTAAAATACAAAGGCGAACCGACCGCGACCGAGATCGGACGGCGCAATCATCTCCGCGAATTCGTGACGATTCATCGCGGCACTGCGGGCGGCGGCGGTTTAACGCGTATCGGCGACGATAATCTGCTGATGGCGCAGGCGCACGTCGCGCACGATTGCCAAATCGGCAACGAAGTCATTATGGCAAACGCCGCGACGCTTGCGGGACACGTCGAGATCGCCGACCGCGCCAACGTCGGCGCATATTCGGGCGTTCATCAATTTTGCCGCGTCGGGCGCGAAGCCTTTGTCGGCGGTTATTCGGTTGTCGTCAAAGACGCGCTGCCATTTGCGATCTCGCAGGGCAATCACGCGAAATGTTACGGCTTAAACCGTTTGGGAATGAAACGGCGCGGCTATTCAAAGGAAAATATCGAAAAACTTCATCACGCTTATCATCTTCTGCTTTCCTCAAAATTAAACACTTCGCAAGCCGTCGAACGCATTCGCGGCGAAATTTCAGATTGTGCGCAAGTTGATTATTTGGTCGAATTTATCGAATCGTCAAAACGCGGCGTGGTTAAATGAGTCCAGAGTCCAAAGTCTAAAGTCCATAGTCAAACAGTTTTCGACTATGGACTTTAGACTTTGGACTCTGGACTAATCAAGAAACTCGCGCATCCAGATCTCGAAATTCAAAAGCTGAAAAACCTGTAAATTAAAATCTTCCTTGCCCGATTGATTTAGTTCAATGATTTGCCGAACTTCCCGAAAATCAAAAAGTCCGCGCTTTTTAACAGTTTCTTCCGACAGCAGATCGTCGATCATCGGTTTTAAACTCGTCCGCAGCCACGAGCGGATCGGTGCGCCAAAACCGGCTTTTTTGCGCCAGATGATTTCTTTCGGAAGAAGGCTTTCGGCGGCTTTTTTCAGAATATATTTACGCTTTAAGCCTTTAATTTTCAGCTCTGCCGGAATCCGTTCGGAAAGCGAAACGATTTCGTGATTTAAGAAAGGAACGCGCACTTCGAGATTTGCCGCCATCGAGGTTTTATCGGTCGTGTCCAAATTCAAAGCGGGCATAAAGGTCTTGAAATCAACATACAAAAGCCGGTTCAACGCGGAAGCCGCGCGACAATTTTCAAAGAATTCTTTATGCCGTCGGTAAGCATCGAAATTTTTCATCTCGCCGCGCAACTCGTCGGAATAAAGACGCGCTTTTCTTTCGTCGGTAAAATAAGTTCCAAAGCCAAGATAACGATTTTCAAAATCCTGTCCGGCGCTGCGGGCGAATTTTTTCGCATTGCGCAGCGGCGCGGTGAATTTTCCTTTTCTGCCGCCGGAGAGCATCGAATCAAGCGTCTGCATCAAAGGACGACGGATTGCCGACGGAATAAAATCCGTCGCTCCGGCAATTCGCATCGCCATCTGGCGCGGATAACCCGCGAAAACCTCGTCGCCGCCCATCCCGCTCAGCATCACTTTTTGCGTCGTCCGTGCCTGTTCGCTGATTAAAAACGACGGAATCGCCATATCAATGACGGGCGCGTCCATTTGGTAAACGAGCTTCGGCAAAAGCGCGGTCAAATCGGGCGTGAGAAGCGTTTCGTGATAATCGATCGGCAGCAGTTCAGCCACGCGCCGCGACCATGCAACGTCGTCGGGAATAATATCGAACTCTAAATCCTCCGCCGAAATTCCGGTCGTGTAGGTTGAAATATTTTTCGCATGCCGCGTCATCAGCGCGACGATTGCCGAAGAATCAACGCCGCCCGAAAGAAACGCGCCCAAAGGAACATCGGCGATCATTTCCATCGCGACGCTCTTTTCCAAAGTTTCCAAAACCTGTTCTTGCCAGCAAGCTTCGCTTTTGCCTTTTTCTTCGCGCGAAAAATCCAAATCCCACCATTCTTTCGTCGAAATATCGCCGTCTTTCCAAACCAGAAAATGCGCCGGCGGCAGCTGATAAATTCCTT
The DNA here is from genome assembly GCA_902826505.1 of uncultured Acidobacteriota bacterium. Classification (GTDB taxonomy): domain Bacteria; phylum Acidobacteriota; class Blastocatellia; order Pyrinomonadales; family Pyrinomonadaceae; genus JAFDVJ01. The sequence goes on along the minus strand of CADEFG010000394.1, from coordinate 1,179 downwards.
TAAAAAGCGTTTTATCGTGTACTGTCCACAAGAATGTCAGAAATTGATGCAAGCCTTCAAGATCGAGCTCGGCTTTGATTAATTTTGAAGCCAGAATTGCTTTGATCTCCGACGCGAAGACGAATTTTTCGCCAACCCGCGCGTAATAAAGCGGCTTGATTCCGGCGCGGTCGCGCACGAGCGTCAGATTTTTTTCGAGCTTGTCCCAAACGGCAAACGCGAACATTCCGTTGAGTTTTTCGAGACAACCGGTTTGCCATTCCTGAAATGCATTAATTAAAACTTCGGTGTCGCAATCGGTTTTGAATTTGTAACCTTTTGATTCGAGTTCCGCTTTGATTTCGAGATAATTGTAAAGCTCGCCGTTGTAAGTAATTACAAATCGTCCGTCGGCGGAAAAGAACGGTTGATGTCCGGCTGATGTTGTGTCAATGATCGAAAGCCGGCGATGTCCGAGAGCGGTTTTCAAGACGCCCGCGCCGAATTTGTCGGAAACAAAAACGCCTTCGTCGTCAAAGCCGCGATGCTCGATCGTTTTGAGCATTTGCCCGATCAGAGTTTCGGGCTTTGGTGAAATTAATCCGGCGATTCCGCACATTTTCTAATTATAAGAGATTTTTAACGCAAAGGCGCGAAGCCGCAAAGAATGCAAAGTTTTTCATAACTTTAAATCTGTGTTAAAAATCTTTGCGTCTTCGCGCGCTCTGCGACTTTGCGTTAAATTTTCCGAAGTTTTCGCGCCGGAACGCCCGCGACGATCGTTTCGGGCGGAACATCACGCGTCACGACCGCGCCCGCGCCGACAATTGCGTTTTCACCGATCGTGACGCCGGCGACGATCACCGCGCCCGAACCGATGCTCGCGCCTTTTTTGACGAACGTCGGGACAACTTCCCAATCCGCTTCGGTTTGCGCCGAACCGTCGGCGTTGGTCGCACGCGGAAATTTGTCGTTCGTGAACATGACGCCGTGTCCGATAAAACAATTGTCTTCGATCAAAACGCCTTCGCAAATGAACGTGTGGCTCGAAATCTTGCAGTTTTTTCCGACGCTCGCGTTTTTTTGAATCTCGACAAATGCGCCGATCTTCGAATTATCGTCAATCGAACAGCCGTAAGCATTGACGAACGAAAAAATTTTCACGTTCGCGCCTAATTTGACGTTGTTCAGACGGATATA
>CADEFG010000393.1 GCA_902826505.1 uncultured Acidobacteriota bacterium | reverse complement strand
ATCACGAGAAAGGCTTTATTTCGCCGGCACAATTTATCCCGATCGCCGAAAATTCCGGGTTGATCATCCCGATCACGACCTGGATTTTGGACGAAACCTGCCGTCAGATCGCCCACTGGCAAAAGATCTCGGCGGCGACCGAAAATTTGATCGTCAGCGTTAATATTTCGGGTAAGCATCTTTCGACCTTTTCTTTGGTTGAGGACGTAAAAAAATCCCTTCGAAAAGCCAATCTGTCGCCCTCGTCGCTCAAACTCGAAATCACCGAAAGCGCAGCGATGGAAAATGCCGTTCAGACGATCCAGATTTTAACGAGTCTCAATGAAATCGGCGTGCAGCTCTCGATCGACGATTTCGGGACGGGTTATTCTTCGCTGAGCTATCTGCACCGCCTGCCTTTCGACACGCTCAAGATCGACCGCTCGTTCGTCAATTCGGTCGGTGAGAATGGCGAAGATTCCGAAATCCTGCAAACGATCATTTCGCTCGCGAAAAACCTCAAGATGCGCGTCATTGCCGAGGGCATCGAAACGGAAAGTCAGCTGAATATTTTGAAAAATCTCGGCTGCGATTACGGTCAGGGTTATCTGATGGCGCGTCCGCTGCCGAAAGATCAGATCGAAGAATTGCTCCATATCAAACGATTCTGGCTGCCCGCGACGTATAAATCGGAAATCTCGACATCGCCCAAACATTCGTCAAAAAACGGAAACATCGCGACCTTTTAGAAAAAAAATCAAGCTTCTCTCGCAAGATCATAGTTGATGACCGAACTATTTGGAAAAAGTCAGTAGCGCCGGTGCGTTTTTTGTCTTTTATTCGACTTTGACAAAATCCGTCCGGCTGCGTCCGAAGGTTTCGGGCGCATACATTTCTTCCGCTTTGGCGGGCGGCGCGACAAACTCGCCGGGCGTCGTCGCCCGGGCGATAAAAGTGTAATTCCAGACGCCTTCGCGCAATCGCGCGGCAAAAACCTCGGCGCGTTCATCGCGCAGATTTTGATGGTCATACCAGATCGGATTGTAATAATAAAACCTGTCGCCCCGATTCGGATTTTTTTCTTTTTGGTCTTCGGGCAAACTTTCGGAAACCGCCAGATTCGAATTGACGATCTCAAAACCGGCGGGCAGATTGTCAACCAGCGCAACGTGATAACGGCGCGCCTCGGCAACCATCGTCAGACGAACGCGAACCCGCGCGCCGGATTTAACCGTCCAGCTTCCGTCCGCCAATTGTTTGACATCGTCCGCGTTATCGACCGCTTCGTAAGTTCGCGTGACCGTAAACCCGTAATCCGCCGCGTCCGATCTCAGATTCGTCGGCGCGTATTTCATCCCGATCCGGTAATAAAGCCGCCCGTCGCCCTGCCGATCCAAAACCAGATTTTGCGCTTCTTTCGATTGCTGTAAAAACCGCATCGGAACTTCGATCGATTTCGAACCGGTGTTGCGACCCGTGAATTTTTGCTCGCCCCCGAAGGTTTGCCCGAGCCAGACTTTCGCGACAAAATTCGGCGTCAGCTTTTCGAAGGTTTGAAAATATTTGTCGAGCGCGAGCAGCACGAACGCGTTTTCCTGCGTGTTTTTCCAGCGCCCTTTGGTTTTACCGGCGAGCAGCCCGCGAACGATCTTCGGGATCAGATCAGAGGCGGAAACGCGTCCGTCAGAAAAAGTATTTTTCGGTTGCAAAGATTGTGATCCGCCCGCTAACGCAGGCGGTTCAGACCGAAGCAAGGCTTCCAGAATCACCGCGTCGGCGCGGCGCTCGGAACCGAGCAGAACATATTCGCCGTCGGTGTAGTTCGCGACGAAATGCGCCGCGTTTGCCGTTTCCGCGACGCGATTGAGCAAATGCCGTTTGATCTGTTCAACTTGCCCGATCGAATCCTTATCGTCCGCCAAAACCGTCAGAATCCAGCCGAGCGATTCGAACGAAAGATTTTCCAAACCGGTATCGCTCAATAAATTGCGCGCTTTTGCCGCGTCTTTGTCCCACAGCAAAGCGCGCACATAAAGCGCGTAAGCGGCGATTGCCCGGCGCGATTCGACCGAATAACTCGCAGGCATTTTTGCTTCGATATTCCGCAGGTAACCGAGCACTTTCATAATCAAAAGCTGCGGCACTTGGTAATCTTTTTGGCTTGCGCGGGCAATCGCGTGCGCGACGTGAACCGTTATAAACGGCAAACTTTCATCGTCGGTGCGCCAAAAACTGAAACCGCCGTCGGCGTGTTGAAGTTTTCTGAGGCGTTCGATGTCCGCCTTCATTTTTGCTTCGATTTCCGCCTTCGAAGGCAAATCTTGCGTGTCAAACGCGCTTAAAACATCGCGCAGCGCGGCGACCGACAAAATTCGCGACGAAACCTGTTCCGAACATTCGAACGGATAGCTTTGCAGATAAATAAACGCGTCCGTGAGTTCCTGCAGCTGCGTCGAAGAGGTCGTGATTTCCAAACCGCCGAATTGCGGAAAAACATCGGCGGGCGCTTGAATTGACTGGATGATCGCGCCGTTCGCGTCGGTCGTCCCGTAAGTCGCCAACGATTCGCTCGTCGCCGGCGTCCGGACGGGAAACTGAAATTCCGCCGCGTCCGCCAGCTTGCCCGCGACCGCGCCGATCTGAAAACGCGCCGTTCCCGCCGATTCGGCGGAAACCGGAAAACGAAGCTCGGCGCGGTCGTTTGCGGCAATCGTCAGGCGTCTGCCGCTGCCGTCGGTCAAACGAGCGTTCGTTGCTCTGACGGCAACATCGACCGTCAGCGGCTGATCGGTTTGATTTTGCAGCACGACCGGCAATTCCGCCCGATCGCCGAAATTCATAAAGCGCGGCGCACTCGGGCGAATCATCAATTGCTGGCGCGCCGTGATCGCCGATTCGGTGATCCCGAATTTTTTCGCGTTCGTGACCGCGACCGCCGTGATCCGGTAACGCGTCAGATTGTCGGGCAAATCAATTTTGACCGTTGCTTTGCCGCTCGCATCCGTTTTGACCGACGGCGAAAAGATCGCCAGCGCATCAAAGTTTGTGCGAAGTTTGATCTGGTCAGAATTTGTGGGTTTTATTGAAGCCGAACGCTGTAAATTCGTGAGAATTACTAATCTGCGGAATGGAGAACTAAACGAGTCACTATTGCCGCTACCGGCACCCTCGCCGCTGCCGTTTCCGTACCCGTATCCGCCTTTTTCTACTTTTGAAATATCAAATTTAACTTCATTAATTTTTAAAAGGTCTTGAGGACTGCCAAGTAAGATATTTTCGCGTGAATAATAATCGGTTGCGCCCGCTTCGATTTCCGTGTAAAAAGCGTCGAGCGGATTTGCAATCTTGTAATTCGTCAGCGCGAGCACGCTTTCGTCAACGGCGACGACGGCGACTTCCGTGTCCGCCGAAGGTTTGCCTTTATTATCCGTGACGGCGACATTGACGACGGTCGCGCCGCCGGGTTCGAGCGTTTTTTCAATTGGTTCCGCCGCGACCGTTAATTTGCGCGAAGCGGTCGAAACCGCGAGATTCAGCTCGCCGCTCGCAAATGCCGGACGTTTCGGCAGCTTCGCGTCGCGTTCATCTTCAAAAATGGTTCGCTTCGACGCGCCGAAAAGATCGACCTGCGCGTGAAGATTCGGCAAATAGCGCTCTTCGATCGGAATCCGCAGAACGGTCGAAGCGTCGTTCATCGAAAAACGCTCGGTTTTGACAATGCCGTTGCGCCGCAGGGTCAAAACGCCCTCGGCGGGAAAAAACGGCGCGTTGACCAGAATTTCGGCGGTTTGACCGGGCGCGTATTCTTTTTTGTCGGGAATCATTTCGACCGTTTCTTTTTCAATATCGCGGCTCGGCTCCGTTTTTGCGCCCGCGACCCAAACCGTCAATTCGCTTTCGTTGCGCCGTTCTTTTCCGTCGAGAACGCTCGCCGTGATCGCGAACTTGCCGCCGCGTTTTGCCTTGAAATCGCACGTCGCGACGCCATTGCCTGATTTTATTTGACAGGTTTGCGTGTCAACCGTTGTTTCCTGCCATTCGCCTTTGACCTGTTCCCAATCTTTGAGTACGGCAACGATTGAAACTGGCGCGTCTGCGACCGCTTTGCCGTCAATGTCGGTCGTGATCGTTTCGACTTTGAAAATTTCGTCTTTGCCGACGAATGTTTTCGCCGTCCGCAGCCCGACGTAAAGCTCCGACGGATGAACCAAAAGCGTCGTCGTCGCGGCAAAAGTCTGGCGATTGACATCCGCGACACGCGCTTCGGCGCTGATCGTAAAAGGTCGCGAAGGATTTGCCGATTCAAAATCCAGTGCCAGAAAATGTTTGCCGCCCGCATCGGTCGCGCCCTTAAAGTTTTGCGTCGTTTTTTCGTCGGAATCGCTGTTGTAAACGCTTTTCCACCACGGAATAAATTTACCGAACGTAAAATCTCCGCGATTCGGCGGCGTGTAGTTGGTCGGCGTTGACGAAACTTTCCAGTTCGTTTCGGCGTTCGCCAGCGCCCCGCCCGCATAATATTTCGCCTCGACGCTCAACGTCGCCGAATCGCCGACAAAAAACGGCGCGCCCGATTCGCTTTTCGCGGAAACTTCAAATTCGGGACGGCGAAATTCCTCCGCCTGAAAACGATGCGTGAACTCGTAATTTTCAAGACCGCTTTTGGTCATCAGCCGTAAACTTTGATAACCCAAATTGATGTTTTCGGGCAGTTTTATTTGCAGATCGAACGCGCCGAAAACATTCAGATCGGCACTTCCCTTCAAAATCTCGTTGCCGAGCGAATCTTTCAAAACGTAGTTCAAACCGCTGGCGGTATCGCCCAACGCTTCGACATCCGCCAATTTTCCGCCCGCCACGCGCCGGAGATAACCTTTGACCGAAACCGTTTCGCCCGGACGATACATCTGCCGGTCGTCGAAAACAAACCAGCGCAAGCTTTCGGGCGCGTTTTTGCCCGACCAGCTTCGAGTATTGTCATAGTCATTTCCAACCAAAATCGCCGAATCAGCGCCGTTTCGGGCGATCAGCCAATTGCTTTTTTCGTTCTTTACCGGAAAACCGAGCGTTGCCAAACCGTTCGCATCGGTTAATTTCGAGTTGTTATCACCGTTTGAAAACTGTAAACCGACATTCTTGAGCGGCTTTCCGTTTTGCAGATCGCTCGCGTAAACGCTCAATCGCTCGTAATCGGCAAATGCGTCAACGCCGATGTTTGTCGCCGGCAGCCAGACGATTATTCTTTCGCTTTCGTCCCAAATCTTCGTCGGCTGGACGATCAG
>CADEFG010000392.1 GCA_902826505.1 uncultured Acidobacteriota bacterium | reverse complement strand
TTGGGCGAACGCGACGCGCTTGCGAAACTTATCCGGGCGCTTGGCGAGGTCAAGGATCTGGAATGGATTCGCGTCATGTATGCCTATCCGACTCATATTTCCGATGAATTCTTAAACGCGATCAATGAGACGGAAAAAGCCGTCAAATATCTCGATATGCCGCTTCAACACGGTTCACGCAACGTCTTAAAATTAATGAAACGCGGCGGAACCCGCGAGAGTCTGGAAAAACTTATCGCGCGTGTCCGCGAAAAGGTTCCCGGAATTACGATCCGCACGACATTTATCACGGGTTTTCCGGGCGAAACCGAAGCGGATTTTGAAGAATTGATGACTTTTGTCCGCAATTGCGAATTCGACAACGTCGGTGTGTTAACATATTCCGACGAAGAAGGAACTCCGGCGTTCGATCTGCCGAACAAAGTTGACGCCAAAACCGCCCGCACCCGCCGCGCCCGTTTGATGAAGGAACAGGCGAAAATTTCCAAGCGAAAGAACAAGGAAAAGATCGGCAAAACCTACAAAGTTATTTTTGAAGGCTATTCGCAGGAATCCGATCTGTTGTTTCAGGGCAGGTTAGAAGGACAGGCGCAGGAAATTGACGGTTACATTCTCATCAACGATATGCCGGAAGACCTCGAACCGAAAATCGGCGAGTTTTATAACGTTGAAATTACGAAAGTATTCAATTATGATTTACTTGGTCGGATTCTATAGATCCAATTTTCCACCCGAAATAAAACAACAAGAGAAAACTATTTATGAAATTTAAAAAAAGCTTACTAATTACATTGGTTTGGTTAAGTTGTTTAACCTGTACCGTTTCCGCACAGAAATTTTTAGAAAAACCATTTCAAAAATGGAGTAAGGATGACGCGATAAAAATTTTGTCCGATTCATCCTGGGCGCGAACATATCAATCAACCGAAGGTGCCGCCGGGGCTGCCGCCCTGCAAGTTTCGCGAGAGCAAAACCAGGGGGCGAACAGCGGTGGTTCTAATCCGCGAAGCACCGCCCGCTATTTTGGTCCGGCACCGGTCGTCATCCGATTACATTCCTCATTGATGGTTCGTCAGGCATTGATTCGTATCCAACAAATCACTGCCGGTTATGACAAAATGGACGAGAAAAAAAAGGCGGAGTTTGATGAACAGACCAAAGGATTTCTCGGTTGCCCGATTTGTCAGAATTATTACGTGGTGACAATTACTAAAACTTTCGATTCTTCGAGCGAAGGAGTTGAAGAAGGCATTTTCCAGAGAATGACGGTCGAAGATATGAAGGGCAACGTCTATTTAGAAAACGATAAAGGGGAAAAGCGTGAATTGGTCCAATTTACTCCGCCGAAAGGGCGTGGCGATTCAGCCGTCTTTTTCTTTGCCCGCAAAGACGATAAGGGAAATCCATTTTTAACGAGTCAGGATAAGGAATTTAAGTTTGCCTTTAAAAATGATTTCCTGACCAATAAAAATCCGTATGCCTATCTGGTTCCGCGGACCTTTGAATTTAAGGTGTCGAAGATGATGGTTGGGGAAACTCTCGAATTTTAGAATGATTAAGTTGTCTTTTAAGTTCTGATTAACTTTCTAAGTTCACTTCTTAGGTTTTCGGGCAATTAGTTGATGAGACAAAAAACATCAACTAATTGCCCGAAAACTTTAACTTCAAAAAAAGCCGATTTTCAGAATGCCCGCATCAGCGTTTGCACAAATCTGCACAAATCTGATTTGATCGGTGTGATAATTTCCGGGTGCGAACCTTTTCTCAAGCAACTGCGCCCACGAGCCTAAAATATTTTTCATTAGGAAAGTTTTTTGGATTGTTCTCGCAACCTTCCGAACATTGAAGATTCCGCACTCCATCAGAATGTTTATTCTTTTATTGATAATTGAAAATTTTTAACCAGACGATGGGTAAAATTTACGAAAGGAAATATCTGCCGGGATGTTTCCTTTTTTGTATTCGGTGAAAATATTGCGAAATAGGTTTTCGATCACCGTCGTGATAAATTAAAATGTTTGCCGCGCACCAAAATAATTTATGCCTGATTACGACGAACTTATTCATACGTCTGCCGCGATCGAATTGCAGGAACTCGCGAAAGAAAAAGTCAAAGAGAAGAATTTGACCGACTATTTTTCGCTTGCCGTGACGACTTTCGGGGTTGGTTATTTGCCGCTCGCGCCCGGAACCTGGGGTTCGATGGTCGGCGTCGCGATTTACCTTTTATTTCGCTGGATCGAAGCGAGCGTTTCCGCAAATTGGGGCGCGCGCAACTTTTCGGAAGCGCAAATAACGGCGTGGGTTCACGTGGGAAATCTTTTTATCTTCCTGCCGTTCTGCCTTTTGGGAATCTGGGCGGCGAACCGCGCGACCAAACTTTTCAAACATAAAGACCCGTCGGAGGCTGTCGTTGATGAAGTGATCGGGCAATTGATCGTCTTTTTGTTCGTCCCGTTCGATATTTCATGGAAGCTCGTTTTAGCCGGTTTTTTATTATTCCGGCTCTTTGATATTTGGAAACCGTATCCGATCGATTCGCTCCAAAATCTGCCCGCCGGGATCGGCGTTTGCGCTGACGATATTCTTGCCGGAGTTTATGCCGGAACTTGTTTGGCTTTGATCTATGCGGTTACAATAAGTTTATGAAAGTTCACGTTTTACCGGGCGATGCTTTAGCCGAAGATTTTAAGAACAGCACGATTGAAGGCGAAATTATTGTTTGCCGCGAATGTCTGGTCGATGGCGATGTGAAAGCCGAAAGTCTGGAAGATTTCTGGCAAACCCGCGCAACATTTATCACGAATTCTTATGGCGGGAACGAAAAAGAATATTTTTCCGGCGTCGTTGCGGAATTTGAAAAGCTGAAAACCGCCGCTTTGGCTCGGGCGGAAATAAATCTCTGGTTTGAATACGAACTTTTTTGTCAGGTCAATCTCTGGTTTTGTCTTTACTTTTTGCGCGAAACCGGAACGCGAATTTTCCGCGTCGCGCCGGTTGTCCGCCAAAAAGAAGATATTTGGAAAGGTTTCGGTCGCTTAGAAGCGGGAGATCTGGAAAAATGTTTGGCAATGCGCATCGAATTTTCGGAAAACGATCTTTTGCTCGGCGCTGATCTCTGGCAAGCGTATCAAAACGCGGATTATGAAAAGCTCGAAAAACTCTCGGAAAACGAATCGCAATGTTTTCCTTTTCTACGGGAAGTGTGCCGCGCCGAGATCGAGAAAGCTACGCGTCCGCGCCGGGCTTTGCAGGAAATTATCGCCAGTGGAAAAGAAGATTTTGCCGAAATCTTCCCGGCATTTTCCGCGCAAATGGGCGTTTACGGTTTTGGCGACACGCAGGTGCAGCGGATTTTGTCGGAAATTTAATCGCCCATCGGCGCTTTATCCGATTCTTCCGTTTCGGTTTTCGGATTTATGTCCTCTTTTTCAAAAATCCAGCCTTTATACCAAAAATAGACAAGCAGCCCGAAACCGACCGCGAACATAAAAGCGAGCGTCAAATAATAACCGTTCGCGGTTTTCAGTTCGGGCATATTTTCAAAATTCATCCCGTAAATTCCGGCGATCAATGAGAGCGGCAGCATAATCGCCGAGAAAACCGCGAGAAGTTTCATCACTTCGTTGGTTTTGTTTGCCGTCACCGAAAAATGGATGTCGAAAAGTCCCGAAACCAGATCGCGGTAGCTTTCCGCCAAATCCGAAATTCGTAATAGATGATCGTGAACGTCGCGGTAAAAAGGCAGAATATTTTGGGGGATCTGCGGAAATTCGCCGTGCGAAAGACGATACAGCACATCTAATTGCCGCGCCGAAATTCTTTTAAGCCGCGCCACCGAACGGCGCAGATCCATGATCTCTTCCAAAATCACCGTGTTTCCTTTCTTCATTCGAAAGGCGCGGTCTTCGAGCTCGTTGATCGTATTGTCAAAATCGTCCACGACCGGCATATAGAGATCGACCAGTTGGTCGAGAATCTGGTGCAGCAGATAAGCCGCGCCGCGCTGGCAGGCAAAAGTGGTCGAGCGAATATTGTTTTTTACTTTTTTGATGCTCTTAAATCTTTCGACGTGAAAGGTGACGACGAAATTTTTGCCCAAATAGCCGTCAAGCTCTTTGGTCACGAAGTTTGCCGAATTGGTTTCGGGTTTGACGCCATGGACGATGAAATAAAAATAATCGGGAAAGGCTTCGATCTTCGGTTGATTACGCGTTTCCAGACAATCTTCGACCGTCAAATAGTGAAAGTGAAAAACATTCAGCAAAATGTCTTTGGCTTGATTGGCTTTTTCGTCGGTTTCGCCCTGCAGATCAACCCACACGACATTTGTTTCATCGGCTAAAAGCGCGGGTAAATCTTCTTTTGTAAAACCTTCCTCAACTTCGTCCGAGTCTTTTCGGTAAAGAAAAACTTCCATAAAATTCGATTGATTTTTAATTATTGATTGCGCCATTTTTATTCGCAAATTGATGCATTTCAAACTTTATAACAAATTTCCGCAAACTGAAAATTTCGGAAAGCGGATTGAGATATGTTATCTTTGCTTTCAAGTCTATGAACGAACAAAACGTAACATTGCGCGTCGAAAACGTCACCAAGCGTTTCGGCGATTTTACGGCGGTAAATGATCTGAGTTTTAACGTTCGCGCCGGACGCGTTTTCGGTTTTTTAGGACCGAACGGTGCCGGCAAAACGACGACGATTCGGATGATCGTCGGCATCACCGCGCCGGACGAAGGCAAGATCGAGCTTTTCGGTGAAAATTTTTCCGACGCTCTGAAAAACCGGATCGGCTATCTGCCCGAAGAACGCGGGCTTTATAAAAAGATGAAGATTCTCGACCAGCTTCGCTATTTTGCCGCGCTCAAAGATGTTCCCCAAAAAGAGGCTGATAAAAGAATTGAATTCTGGCTCGAACGGATGAAACTTTCCGAGTGGAAAACAAAAAAAACGACCGATCTGTCGAAAGGAATGTCCCAAAAGATCCAGTTTATCGCGACCGTTCTGCACAATCCCGATTTACTCATTTTGGACGAACCGTTTTCGGGACTCGATCCGGTCAATGTCGAATTTCTGATCGAGGTCGTTGCCGAACTCAAAGCCCAACACAAGACGATAATTTTCTCGACGCATTTGATGGAAACCGCCGAACGCCTTTGCGACGATATAATATTGATCAACAAATCGCGCAAAATTTTGTCGGGCAGCTTGCGCGAGGTCAAGGAAAGTTACAGCAAAAATATGATCGCACTGCGCGCCGTCGGCGGCGAAAAGGTTTTG
>CADEFG010000391.1 GCA_902826505.1 uncultured Acidobacteriota bacterium | reverse complement strand
TGCACGTAGGTGAAAAGCTGTTGATTTTCACGCATCCGCGCATATTCCGGCGTGACCGGTTCTTTGACCTTGACGATCATCTCGCCCGTCTGCCACACTTCGTCCGCCGTGTCGAGCAGTTTGCCGCCCGCATTGACGTATTGCTCGTCAGTAAAACCCGAGCCTTCGCCCGCCGTTTTCTGCACAAAAACTTCGTGTCCGGAATTCGAGAGCGCGTTGACGCCCGCCGGTGTTAAACCAACCCGGTATTCGTTATCTTTAATTTCCTTCGGTAATCCGATTTTCATAAATTCTCCAATAATTATACTTTGATAAGAAAAAACAATATTCTCCGATTTTACGCCGTTTTTTTCAAATCCGAAAAGACATTAGCCAAAATTTTGGCTTTTTTCCGAATCCATCAGTAATTTTTGTGCCGCATTATTTTCTCGGAACCAGCAGCAGCAGAAAATTGATCGCCAGAATTACGAGCCCGGCGTAAGCCAGCGCTTTTCGTTGCGAGAATTTTAAGGTCAAAAGTCCCGCCGCCGTTCCCGCCAGAAGCAGAAAAAACCAGATCAAAAAATCCGCCGAGATTAAAAAATTGGTGATCGAGCCGTAGTTTTGGCGGTCAACGTAAAGCCATTGCCACCAATTATGCGCGAGCGCGAAAACTACCGTCCCGATTTCGAGCGCGCGATAGCCTTTTTCGACCGCGTTTTGTTTTAACGAATCGAGTTTTGTTTCGCCGGCGTTTTTTTGAACCGCCGCGCCAACGGAATCTTTGACCTCGATCGTGTTCGGAATTCCGGCGGACGAGTCGAAAAACATTGTTTCGACATTTTTTTGATTGGTATTAACAGGTTCGGTTTTCGTCGTCGGCGGATTGCTGACAACCGATAATTTTGTTCCGTCCTCGAGACAAAATTCGATTATCTCATCAAAATAAGCAGCCTGGCATTTCGGACATTTTTTCATTACTTCTCGAACGGGTTCGCTTAATTTCCGCTTTTTTTTGATTTCAAGCCGCGAACAAAGTTTGAAAAATTTCAAACTTTGTTCGCGGCTCAGAAGTTAAATCTCAACTTCGTCGATCTGCGCTTTTTGCAGTTTGCCCGAATAATCGACGTAGATCGATTTCCATTCGGTGAAGATGTCCAAGACCTGCGTGCCGGCTTCGCGGTGACCGTTGCCCGTGCCTTTCGTGCCGCCGAACGGCAGATGAACTTCCGCGCCGATCGTCGCCGAATTGACGTAACAAATTCCGGTGTAAAGCTCCTGCGTCGCGTAGAAAGCCTGATTGACGTCCTGCGTGTAGATCGCCGACGACAAGCCGTATTTGACGCCGTTGACGATGTCGATCGCTTCGTCGAGAGTCGAAAAAGGAATCACCGACGTGACGGGTCCGAAAATTTCTTCCTGTTCGATCCGCATTCCCGCACGCACGTCCGTGAAAACGGTCGGTTCGATAAAGAAGCCTTTTTTGTAATCGCCTTTCGTCAGACGGTTTCCGCCGCACGCGAGCGTCGCTTGATCTTCGTTTTTACCGATTTCGATATAACTTAAAATCTTGTCCATCGCTTGCGCGTTGATCACCGGACCAACGTCTGTTTTCGCGTCCAGACCGTTGCCGACCTTTAGTTTCTTAACTTTTTCGACGAGCTTTTCACAGAACTTTTTATAAACTTTTTTATGCACGACAAGCCGCGACGAAGCCGTGCAGCGTTGTCCGCTCGTTCCGAACGCGCCCCACAGCGAACCTTCGACGGCGTTGTCGATGTCGGCGTCGTCCATCACGATGATCGCGTTTTTGCCGCCCATTTCGAGCGAAACGATCTTGTTGTTGCGCGCACAGGCTTCGGCGATAATTCTGCCCGTCTCGGTCGAACCCGTGAACGAGATCAGGCGCACGTCGTCGTGACCCACTAGCGCCGCGCCGGCTTCGCCGAAGCCGTTGACGACGTTGACGACGCCTTTCGGAATTCCCGCTTCTTCGCAGGCTTTGACCAAATTAATTGTTGAAAGCGGCACATCTTCGCCCGATTTGATGACGACCGTGTTGCCGCAGACAAGCGCCGGAATCAACTTCCACGACGGGATCGCCATCGGAAAATTGAACGGCGTGATCAGACCGCACAGCCCGACCGGCTGGCGTTCGCACATCGCGTATTTGTTCGGCATCTCGGCTTTCGTCGTAAAGCCGTGAAGCCGTCTGCCTTCGCCCGCCGTGTAATAGGTGCAGTCGATCGCTTCCTGGACATCGCCGCCCGCTTCCTTTAAAACCTTGCCCATTTCACGCGTCATCTCACGCGTGAACGTTTCTTTATTGGCGCGCAGAATTTCGCCCAGTCGAAACAAAATCTCGGCGCGTTTCGGCGCGGGCGTCCGGCGCCATTTGATCGCGACGGATTTTGCCGCTTCGACCGCCGCGTTAACGTCTTCCGCGTTCGATTTCGGAAAACGCCCGACGACATCCGACGTATCCGCCGGATTAAGATTTTCGAACCATTCGCCTGACGACGATTTGACCCATTCGCCGCCGATGTAATTATGATAGGTTGCCGTTTTTGTTTTGGTTGATTTTTTCGATTTATCTTTTGCTGTTTTTGCTTTTGCCATAATTCGTAAATGGTAAATCGTAAATCGCAAATAGTAAATTCCGGCTATTCACGATTTACGATTGACGATTGATCAAAATTTTATTGAACCGTAAATTGGACGATCTTTAACTGCAAACCGCGTCCCGAACGATTGTTGCTGAGAACTTGCAGAACGACCGCGTCGCCGACCTTTAATTTGCCGGCGATTTCGCCGAATGTTTTAAGATCCGCCACTTCCACGCGATTGATGCGCTGGATCAAATCGCCTTCGTCGAGCGCGTCGTTCCCGTTCGAGGCTTTAACGTCGGCGATAAAGCTCGTCGGATTGATCTCTTTGACGATCAAACCTTTGTTTGCTTCAAGTTTGTATGTCGAAACAAGCGCCGGCGTCAATTCGCTTAAGGTCAGTCCGAACGGTTTCAAAGGCTCGCGTTGTCCGTCAACCGGCAGCGGTCGCCGCGTGTCGCCGTCAAGCACTTTGTTATTCGACGGACGTTCGGAAAGCTTGATCGCCAATGTTTTGCGTTCCAATTTTGCGCCGATTTCGCGCATAAATACAAAATTCGCGGTTTGTTCGGGCGCGGTTGACGAAACTTTCGCGATCAGATCCTGCGCGTTCTCGATCTTTTGACCGTTAAACTCCAAAATAATATCGCCGGTCAGCAAACCGGCAAGCGCGGCGGCGCTCTTTTTGTCGCGGATGTCGAGAACGATCGCGCCTTTCGCTTCCGTCAAACCGTAGACCTTGGCAAATTCAGACTTGACCGAATCGAGGCTGACGCCCAGATAACCGCGCCGAACCTTACCGTTTTGCAAAATTTGGCGGTAAACCGAAGCGGCTTCATTAACCGGCAGGGCAAAGCCGATGCCGTTTGAATCGCCGGTCGAAGTCGCGATCTGCGAATTGACGCCGATCACTTCCCCGTCCATATTAACCAGCGGTCCGCCCGAATTCCCGCGATTGATCGCCGCGTCGGTTTGAATAAACTTTTTCGGATACGCGAAAGTATAAGGCGTTTCGCGATTGACCTGCGAAACGATTCCCGCGGTCACGGTTTGCGCGAGCCCAAAAGGCGAGCCGATCGCGAGCACCCAATCGCCGACCTTTGCTTTATCCGAATCGCCGAGTTTGACGAACGGCAAATCTTTGCCCGCTTCGATTTTTATCACGGCAATGTCGGTTTCTTCGTCCACGCCGACGATTTTTGCCAGATATTCTTCGCCCGTCTGCAATTTCACAGAGATCCGCGAAGCATCGTCAACGACATGGAAATTCGTTAGAATATAACCCGCTTTATCAACGATAAAACCGCTGCCGACGGCATACGACGGACGGCGCTGGCGGCGCAGAAAATCAAGCAGATCGTCGCCCGTGCTGTTTTTGTCCGGCGCATCGTCCTTGACGCTGACATCGGGAATCTTGCCTTTCGTGTCAATATTGACAACCGCCGGTTCGACCGCTTTGGCGACTTCCGAAAAAGAAGCCGAAAGTTTTTCGGGCGTGATCGCCGCGTTTCTGAGCGTTTCATTATTGGTTTGAGCAAATGAGTTAACCCCCAAAGCGAAACACGCCAACGTCAAAACAACGAAACCAACCTTTATTTTGTGCGACATTGATTTTTTTTGATGATCGAACATACTGCTTTCCTTAAAACTCAAGATTTGGCGAATGAAATTCGGTAATTCAGAGTATAACAAAATCGAATTGCGAATTACGAATTATGAACCGCGCACCGCGAAAAGGGTTTGGAAATTTTTAATTATTAATTTTTAATTCTTCATTGACAAAAGCACTTTCATCACGCCTTTCGCGGCGGCGCGCTGCATCGCTTCGACGCCTTTGGCAAGCGGAAATTCTTCCGAGATCAAATCTTCGACCGTCACCAGCCCTTTTTCCAGAAGTTCGAGCGCGGGCGCGAAACGCCCGCAGCGTGAACCGACGATGGTGATCTCGTCAACGACGACGCGCCACATTTCAAGATTCGTGTTTCCCTGAAAAGTCGATTTCAACACCATTTTTCCGCGCGGTTTGAGCAGATCGAGCGCGGTCGCAAAACCCGCTGCGGAACCGCTGGCTTCAACGACGACATCGAAAGAACGATTCAGTTTCGGCGTCGCGTCACTTAAAAGAACGGTTTCGATATGACGTTTCGCGGCAACCGAAAGTTTTTCGCGGTGTTTGCCGACGAGCACGAGATTTCTGCTTTTTAAAGAAAGAGCGAACGC
The DNA here is from genome assembly GCA_902826505.1 of uncultured Acidobacteriota bacterium. Lineage (GTDB taxonomy): Bacteria > Acidobacteriota > Blastocatellia > Pyrinomonadales > Pyrinomonadaceae > JAFDVJ01. The sequence continues at coordinate 479 of CADEFG010000391.1, read as the reverse complement.
GCAGAGGATTCCGAGTTTGCCGTCGCCGACGACTGCAACGCGGGTGCCGGGCAAGATTTCGACCTGTTCGGTGATGCCGAATGCCGCCGCGAGCGGTTCGACGAAAACGGCTTGTTCGTCGCGGACACCGGCGGGAACTTCCAAAAGGTTTGCGGTCGGCAAGCTCAGAAATTCGGCGTGCGCGCCGTCGCGCCCGTGAATGCCGAGCACGGTTCGCGCCGCGCAATGCCGCGAATCGCCCGCCAGGCATTTTTCGCACGCGCCGCAGCCCGCGTTGATCTCGCCGACGACTCTCTTTCCGAGCCATGCGGGCGCTCCGTCGGCTTTTTCGACAACACCGACAAATTCGTGTCCGATCGTTCCCGAAAATCCGGCGTAACCGCGGACGATCTCGAGATCGGTGTTGCAAATTCCCGTCTTGCGGACGCGGATCAAGGCTTCGGATTCCGGATTCGGCTTGGCAATTTCGGTAAGTTTTA
>CADEFG010000390.1 GCA_902826505.1 uncultured Acidobacteriota bacterium | reverse complement strand
TTCGCGAAGGCGGACGGACGGTCGGAGCCGGCACGGTTTCCGATATTGTTGAGTAGTTTAAGTTAGGTAGAGTTTATGCCGAGAGATAATATAATTTTACAGTGTACCGAGTGCAAAGAACGCAACTACGTGACGACCAAGAATAAAAAGACGACACCTGAGCGTCTTGAGTTCAAAAAGTTTTGCCGTCGTTGCCGTTGTCATACGGTTCATAAAGAAAACAAATAGTTAAGTTGAAAGTTAAACAGTGGAGAGTAGCAGGTAAATAAGTTTTACACCTGTTACTCTCCACTCACTACTCTAAACTTGTTGAAGGGGTATGGTGTCAATGGTTAGCATGGAGGTCTCCAAAACCTTAGGTCCGGGTTCAAGTCCTGGTACCCCTGCCATTTAATTTTAGGAGAAAAAAAGTGTCAGAAGCAGTTGACACCTTAGACAACGGTAAGAACAAAGACGGAAAGGAAGGGATTGGAGAATTTATTCGCCACACCCGCGAAGAGTTGGATAAAACAACTTTTCCTTCGTCCGAAGACGTCAGAAACACGGTGATCATCGTGATCGTCAACGTCATTTTCTTTGCTATTTATCTTTTTTTGATTGACTACGCCTGGGTTTACATTTTGGAAGCCTTTACGTGGGTGATTAATAAAATTGCCGGATTATAAGGATTTATAAAATGAGACAGTGGTATTTTATCCACACATATTCGGGGCACGAAAATAAAGTGTTGGAGAGCCTGAACGCACGTATCCGCGATATGGAATTGCGCGAGCAGATCACCGAAGTTTTATTACCGAAAGAAACGGTCGTCGAAATGCGCGGAAGCAAGCGCATCGAATCGTCGCGAATGTTCTATCCGGGCTATGTCTTGGTGGAAATCGAATGCGATGACCGCGGCAAGATTCCCGATAATGTGTTTCACGCGATTAAATCAACGCCGAAAGTTACGGGATTCTTAGGCGGAAAAAATCCGACACCTTTAACACAGGAAGAAGTTGATCAGATTGTTCACAATATTGAAGTTGCAACGGAAAAACCGAAACCGAAATTTACCTACGAGGTCGGCGAGGTCGTCCGCATCAAATCGGGACCTTTTGCCAGTTTTACGGGCAAGGTCGAAGAAGTAAATGAAGAAAAATCGACTTTGAAAGTCACGGTGACTATTTTCGGACGCTCAACGCCGGTCGAACTGAATTTCCTGGACGTTGAAAAAGTTACGTTTGCAGAAGAAGAATAAACCTATTTTGGATTTGCGATTTTGGATTTTGGATTGATAAGAGTTATCAAAAATCGCAAATCAATGGAAAGATTAGAATTTTAACGAGGACATTTTTGAATTGAATTTTTAGTTCAAAATCGTAAATCGAAATTATGGCGAAAAAAATTACAGGTTATATAAAATTACAGATTCCCGCCGGAAAGGCTAATCCGGCACCGCCGATCGGTCCGGCACTCGGACAACACGGCGTCAACATCATGGAGTTTTGCAAGGCGTTCAACGCGAAAACGCAAAACGACGACCCGGATATGAAAGTCCCGGTCGTGATTACGGTTTATGCCGATCGTTCATTTACTTTTGAAACGAAAACGCCGCCTGCCGCCGATCTTTTGAGAAAAGCATCGGGAATTCCGAAAGGTTCGGCGACCTCGAACAAAACAAAGGTCGGGACGATTTCACGCGCCCAGATCGAGGAAATCGCTCAGAAAAAAATGCCGGATTTGAACACGACAAATCTCGAAGCGGCGATGAAAACGATCGAAGGAACGGCGAAAAGTATGGGTTTAACTATCGAAGGATAGTTTTTATAAAGGGAGAAATGTTTGCGGGCATGCTCGCAAATCTAAAAACATTTCGTTTGAACCTTAAAAATAAAATGGCTAAGAAAGGTAAAAAATACCGGGCGGCTCTCGAAAAAGTCGAGCCGAACAAAAAATACACGCTTGAAGAAGGCTTGGCGAAGGTCAAAGAAATCGCTTTTGCCAAATTCGATGAAACGGTTGAATTGACGATGTGGCTCGGCGTCGACCCGCGCAAAGCCGACCAGATGGTTCGCGGAACGGTTGTTCTGCCGAACGGTTTGGGCGGCAAAGCAAAACGCGTCGTGGTCATCGCGCAGGGCGATAAAATTCGCGAAGCCGAAGAAGCCGGCGCGGATATGGCTGGCGGCGACGATATTGTCGATAAAATCAAAGGCGGCTGGCTCGATTTTGACGCGCTGATCGCGACGCCCGATATGATGGGCAAGGTCGGTCAGCTCGGAAAACTCCTCGGTCCGCGCGGTCTGATGCCGAATCCGAAAACCGGAACCGTCACGATGGACGTGAAAACTGCCATCCAAGAAACAAAAGCCGGGAAAGTCGAATACCGCGTAGATAAAACGGGCGTCATTCACTCGCCGGTCGGTAAAGTTTCTTTTGACGAAGCAAAACTCGCGGAAAATACAAAAACTTTGATCAACGCCGTGATGAAGGCAAAGCCGACAACGGCGAAAGGTCGTTATTTGAAAAAAATCAATCTGGCGGCAACCATGAGTCCGGGCGTTCTGCTCGATGAACTGGCATACGTTTAAGAAGTGAGGTGCGAAAGATAGAATTATGAAAACCAAAGCAAGAAAACAGGAAGATTTGAACGCCCTCACGGAGCAGTTAAGCAACTCGAAGTCAGCGATGATCGTCAGTTTTAATAAATTGACCGTCAACAAAGACCAGGAGTTTCGTAACAAACTGCGCGAAGCAGGTGCGAAATATCAGGTTGTCAAAAATACGATCGCCCGTCTGGCGGTCAAGGGCACGGCGTATGAAGATGCGAGCGAGCATTTCAAAGGCGTCACGGGAATTGTTTGGACGGAAAATGATGCGGTCGTTTTATCGAAAACGATTTCAAAATTTATCAAAGACAACTCCGATTTTTATACATTTAAAGCCGGTATCGTTGACGGTAAAGTTGTTACCCAAAAACAGGTCGAAGCGATTGCGAGCCTGCCGTCGAAAGAAGAACTTATTTCCCAGTTGCTTTATGTGATCAACGCTCAGGCGCAGCGTTTGGTGACGGTGATCAATGCCGTTCCGCGCGATTTGGCGGTTGTTATCAAACAGATCGCCGACAAAAAGCCTGAAGCTCCGGCGGCGGAAGTAAAAGCCGAAGCGAAAGCCGAACCGGCAGTTGAAGAAGTGAAAACGGAAGAAGCGCCGATCGCGGAAGCGCCGGCGGCGGAAGCCGAAACAGCTTCCGAACCGGCGGCTGAAACAGGCGAAGCTCCGGGCGAAGAACCGGCGGCAGAAGCTGAAACCGTCGAGGAAAGCGCTGCTCCGGAAACTGCGCCCGAAGAAGTTGCGGTGCCCGAAGCTTCAACCGAAGAAGCCGCGCCGGAAGCCGAAGCAACCGAAGAAAAACCGGAATAGTAAATTTTTTTTAAGCCGTACTCAAGGAAAACGAGCGAAGCGATTTGTCAGGTCGTCTTTGCGGCTCGGACGCTTTTTTAAGGTGATGCAACCCGTAAAAAAATGTCCCGTGGGTTCTCGCGGCTGACACAAACGAAGCCGTTAATAGTAAATCGTCAATTGTCAATAGAAAAAGCAATCGACGATCAACCATTAACGATTAACAATTAATAAACACAGAACCCTATTTGGAGGAATATAAATAGTTATGGCAGTTACAAAGAATGATGTCGTCGAGTATTTGAAAGGAATTACGCTTCTCGAAGCGTCGGAATTGGTTAAGGAATTGGAAGAAGTTTTCGGAGTTTCAGCCGCTTCGGGCGGTGGAATGATGATGATGGCTCCGCAACAGGGCAGCGATGCCGCTCCGGCGGCAGAAGAAAAAGATACTTTTGATGTGATCTTGACCGCTGCCGGCGGACAGAAGATCAACGTCATCAAAGTCGTTCGCGAAGTGGTCGCCGGTCTCGGTTTGAAAGAAGCCAAAGACTTGGTTGACGCGGCACCGAAAGCGATCAAAGAAGGCGTTTCCGCGGCTGAAGCCGAAGAGATCAAAGCTAAATTAACCGACGCCGGTGCAACGGTCGAAGTTAAATAATTTCGGTCAACCAAAATTGAGATGACGGCATCAATAAAGAGCGGTCATTTGAAGTTAGGTAATTTACTTGTTAAACTGGAAGGCAAGCGTTAAAGAAAATTAATAAATTTGACGCTTGCCGTCTGATTGGATTTGAAACTTAAGTTTTTGAGTTTCTTGGGTTAAACAGAGATAGTTTCTCGCAAAAATGGAGAGTTGGTGTCTTTTTCGGCACTCTCGAAAATTAGATTTTAGCAACAAACTGCTAGAAAAAAGCGGTCTGGGTAAACTTTACCCTCGACCGCATTTGCCGTCTTTTATTGAAAATTTTTAAGGAGATTTTTTAACTAAAAGAATCCTATCAATAAAAGATAATTAAATCAACATTTATTTTCTTCAAGACCTGTTGTTATAAAAATTATGATTGCTAATCCGCTACAAAATAATACTAATGGGCTTGGTCGCCGCACGAGCCGTGCGCCCGAGCGTGTGGACTTTTCTAAAATTTATACGTCGGCTCGGATTCCGAACCTGATCGAAGTTCAGCGCGAATCATACAATCGTTTTCTGCAAATGGATTTGATTCCCGAAGAACGCGACACGATCGGGCTTCAATCGGTTTTCGGCTCGATCTTTCCGGTTTCGGATTTCCGTGAAACGGCGACGCTCGAATTTGTCGAGTATCAAATCGGCAACTGGCAGTGCAAATGCGGAAACCTCGAAGGTTTGGAGCATCTTCGCGCCAACTGTAAGAATTGCGGTTCAAAGATCAAGGTTGATCCGTTCAATCCGGCGGAAGTTCTTTGTAACAATTGCGGAATCTTTAACGCCGTGCGTCCGAATCTTTGCTCAAACTGCGGGGAGCCGGTCGGTTTGAAACATAAACACGATCAACAGGAATGTCAGGAACGCGGGATGAGCTATTCGGTGCCGCTGAAAGTGAAAATTCGTCTGACGGTTTTCGATAAAGACCCGGAAACCAGCATTTCGACGATCCGCGACATCAAGGAAGAAGAAGTTTTCTTCGGCGAAATTCCGTTGATGACCGACAACGGAACTTTTATCATCAACGGAACCGAACGGGTCATCGTTTCGCAGCTTCACCGCTCGCCGGGCGTCTTTTTCAAAGGCGACCGCGACACGTTTTTGGCGAAGATCATTCCGTATCGCGGTTCGTGGGTTGAATTTGAATTCGACCAAAAAGGAATTCTTTACGCGCGACTCGGCAAGCGCAAGATTTTGGCGTCGATCTTTTTGCGGGCGCTC
>CADEFG010000389.1 GCA_902826505.1 uncultured Acidobacteriota bacterium | reverse complement strand
TATGTAGTCGAATACCGCCGACAAGGACAACTTTGGTCGCGGCAGCGAATACTGACCGCGACGGACGGTGCTTTTGCGGATGCTTTCGGGAGTTCGGTTGCGGTTAGCGGCGGGAAGATATTTGTCGGTGCGTGGTATGCCGAAATTGGCGGAAACAACGACCAAGGCGCAGCTTATGTATTTGAATGCGGACGCACCGGGCAACAGCAAATCAAAGCAGCGGACGGCGCGGCGTTTGACCGATTCGGCAGTGCGGTCGCGGTCAGCGGCGAAACGGTCGTGGTCGGTGTGCCGTCGAAAATAGAAGCCGGAAGTGCCTCGCAGGGCGCGGCTTATGTTTTTGTAAGAACGGGCGGAAGCTGGATTCAACAGGCTAAATTAAAAGCCAATCCGCCGCTCAACAACGCCGAATTCGGCAAGGCGGTTGACATCAGCGGAAATACCATTGTCGTCGGCGCGTGGAAGGAAACTGTTATCCCGAACGACACGCAAGGCGCGGCTTACGTTTTCGTCCGCAGCGGCGCAACTTGGACTCAGCAGGCGCGGCTACTGGCAAGCGACGGAGCTTTCAGCGATCAATTCGGCACGGCGGTGGCGATTAATGGTGAAACTATCGCCGTCGGCGCGCCTTTCGATGATGGCGGCGCGACTCCCAAACAAGGTTCGGTTTACATTTTCACGCGCAGCGGTTCGAATTGGACACAGCAGACCAGACTGAGTTCTTCAGACGGCGCGGCAAACGATAATTTCGGAAATTCGGTTGACATCAGCGGGGACAGCGTGGCTGCCGGTGCGTATCGAAAAAACACCTTTCGCGGCGCGGCTTACGTTTTCACCCGAAGCGGTTCGACGTGGACGGAACAGCAAATTTTAAGTGCATCGGACGGAGTTTCCGGCGATGAATTCGGCTTTGCGATTTCGATGGACAACGACACAATCGCCGTCGGAGCATATAAAGACGACACCGACCAATCTCAAGATCACGGCTCGGTGTATGTTTTCACGCGCAACGGGACGAGCTGGACTGAGCAGCCGAAAATAACTTTGGACACGACCCTGCAATTTACTCAATTCGGCTACGCGCTGGCACTCGAAGGCGACAATCTTCTGATCGGACAGGGCGGCGGTTTGAACACAGCTTGGCTTTACGCCCGCGTCGGCACGAATTGGTCTTCAAACGAGGAATTTACCGGAACGGCACAAAGCGATTTCGGTAGAGCGGTCGGCATCAGTGGTGAAACCGTCGTCGTCGGAGCATCAGCTAAAACCGTCGGCGGCAATTCGCAGCAGGGCGATACGACTGTTTATTACGGCGATTGCTCGTCCGCGCCAATCGGAATTCCCTCCGCACCAATCACTCGACGGCGTTGTAAAGCACCGACGACGGTAACGCTCGGCACAGTCAGCGACGCGCAGGAACCGGCAGGAAATTTGACCGTTACGGCGCAAACCGTTCCAACCGGAATCACGCTCACAAACCTGACAAACACCAACGGAACTATTACGGCAAATGCCGGAGCGGAATGCTCAGCGACGATCTTCGTTTACACGGTCATTCTCAAAGTCAGCGATACGAGCGGCGGTATTTCATACCTTTACGTTCCCATTAATGTTATCGAACAAAAACCGGCGGATTTTGACGGCGACGGCAAATCCGACTTCGCCGTTTATCGTCCGAACTCGAGCCAATGGTGGATTCTGCAAAGCTCGAATAACAACGTTTACGCAACGAATTTTGGACTCCAAACAGACCGCATCACGCCCGGCGATTATGACGGCGACGGCAAGACGGACATCGCCGTTTTCCGACCTCCAAGCGGCGTTTGGTATCGAAACAATAGTTCCGATGGAAGTTCTTCGGCAGTTCAATGGGGCTTGAACGGTGACATTCCGGTTGGTGCCGATTATGACGGCGACGGCAAAACCGATATCGGCGTTTTCCGCCCGTCAAACGGTGTTTGGTACATCATAAAAAGCTCTGACAGCAGTTTTGTATTTTTCAACTTCGGTTTGAATGGTGATTTGCCGGTTCCGGGAGATTTTGACGGCGATGGGCGCACCGACTTTGCGGTATTCCGCCCGTCAAACGGAACATGGTATTTACAGCAGTCAAACGCCGGATTTGCTGCCGTGCACTTCGGCTTGTCTGATGATAAACCCGTCCAAGCCGATTACGATGGCGACGGCAAAACCGATATCGGCGTTTTTCGCCCGTCAAACGGCGTCTGGTATCTGCTGCAATCAAACTCCGGAATTTCGACTCAACAATGGGGTGTTGCGGAAGACATTCCCGCCGCCGGCGATTACGACGGCGACGGCAAAACCGATTTAGGCGTTTTCCGTCCATCACAAGGCGTTTGGTATGTCAAAAAAAGCATGGGCGGAGACCTGATCGCGCAATTCGGCACAAGCGGCGACTTGCCGGTTGAATCGGGCTATTTCCCGCAGAATTAAACACGGAGAAGAATTATGAAACTGATCGAGGGCGGTGTGTTTGAAGATTTGGAACAAGCGCTTCTGGAAATTTTCAATTACATCGAGGGCGATTACAATCGGATCATATTACATTCTAGGTTCGGTTGACATAATAAGCTAAACTATTCTCGATATGTCCGTTAAGCTAACTGATAAACAATTGGAAAAAATTCTGCCGGTTCTGCGAACTTTTCCTGAAATTCGTCTCGGATTGCCGCGCCAACATCGCCGCTTTCTCGAAGCCGTGCTCTGGATCACGCGTTCCGGTTCACAGTGGCGACTGCTTCCCGCTGAATATGGCAACTGGAACACAGTTTATAAACGCTTCCTTCGGTGGAGCAAACTCGGTGTTTTTGAGAAACTTTTCGAACATTTAAGCACTGACCGCGATCTGGAATATCTCTTGATTGATTCGACCATTGTCGGCGCTCACGCTTGTTCGTCAGGAGCGAAAAAAACATGGAGAACAATCTTTAGGTCGTTCGCGCGGCGGACATTCGACCAAGATTCATCTGGCAACTGATGCCTTAGGCAACGCCATTCGTTTCATTTTAACTGGCGGTCAGCGCAATGACATTACGCAAGCCGAAGCGTTACTTGAAAATCTGTTTCCCGAATATCTGCTTGCCGATAAAGGCTATGATGCGGACAAATTCGTCCTGCTTTTGCAGAAAAGAAACGCGAATGTCGTTATTCTATCAAGAGTTAATCGCAAAATCGAAAGAGAAATTGACTTGGATTTAACCAAAGAACGACATCTGATTGAATGCTGCATCGGGAAACTCAAACACTTTTGGCGGGTGTTTTCCAGATTTGATAAATTGGCAAAGAACTATTTAAGTTTTGTGCAGTTTGCCAGCACGATTGTTTGGCTCAGATAGTTATGTCAACAGAACCTAGTCTAGAAGTAACAATGAGATATATTGATTAAGAAAGGTTTCTTTATATTCATTTGTAGACTTAGTTGTGGTCGTTTTTATCGTCAGAATTATTCAGCGAAAAGCATTGATAAAATCGCCGGAATGATTATAAAATACTCTCGTTTTTGAGGTTTTCTTCTAATTCCGCAAATCGAGGTTGAAAATGCCCGGCAAAGCTGCTCAGTCCGTTCAAACAAAATCCGAAACAACGGATTCAAAAAAATCTGTCGCCAAAAATTCTACTCGCAAAAATTCGGGGATAGAAAAAACTCCGGCAAAAGCAGTCGCCTATCTTCGCGTTTCGCTCGGCAAGCGGGAACTCGAAAAAAATAAAACCGATATTCTCCGCCTCGCCAACGATAAGGATCTCAAAAAATTCAACCGGTTTGACTAATTATCGATGGAGTTAAAACAAGTCATAAATCTGGCTCGTCCACTTTCCGTGTTAAATTCCTGTCACAAAATCATAATGCACGGGGTTTTATTTTTAACTATGTCCAAATCTAAACTCGATGTCTGCTTAATTGCTTCGGCAGTATTATGTTTCTGTCTCCAAAACATCTCCTCCAACGTTAAAGCCCAAACAGTTTTATCTCCGCCTAAAACATACCGATTCATCAACGGGCAGTGGTTTGACGGTCAGAAGTTTCGTCGTTATACCTTTTTTTCCGTGAATGGCGTTCTAACAGGTAAGAAACCAGCGAAAGTCGACGAAACGCTGGACTTAAAGAACGGGTATGTGATGCCGCCGTTTGCCGAAGCGCATAACCACAATATTGGCAGCGCCGTCTATTTGAATCTGGAATTTACACAACAAATGATAGCGCGTTATCTCGCCGCCGGCATCTTTTATGTGAAGATTCCGGGTAATCCGGCGGACAATGCCGCGATTCTCCGGCGCGAATTAGTCAATCGCCCCGGTTCAATTGATGTTGCGTTCGCGAACGGTGTTTTGACCAGCCGCGACGGGCATCCCATCGGGATGACGCTAGATTCGTTCAAACAAGCGGGAGCTAAGGCTCCGAGCATCGCGGAAATGGATGGCAAAGGCATTTTTATTATCGAAAGCGAAACGGATTTGCTCGCCGGATGGGAAAAAATAATGGCGGGCAAGCCCGATTTCATTAAAACGATTCTCGTTCATACTGAAAGTTATGCCAAACGGCGCGAAACGCCAACTCTTTTCGGTTATAACGGGCTTGATCCGAAACTCTTAACGGCTATCGTTAAAAGGGCGCATACAGCTGGTTTGCGCGTCTCGACCCATATTCATTCGGCAGCTGATTTCGCGGTCGCCGTGCGTGCCGGCGTCGACGAGATCAATCATCTGACAGGTATTAATTTCGAGTCAGGCACGAACGAAGCGGATTATTTGATCGCGCCGGAAGATGCGAAACGCGCTGCCAAGCAAGGTATATTTGTCGTCACCACCGCAAATATCGCCCGTTTCTATGCCAAAGACGAAGCCCTTACAAAAGTTCAGTCCGTGCAGCGTAAAAACTTACAGTTACTAAAACAAAAGGGCGTACGCTTAGCCATCGGCAGCGATAATTATATGACAACTTCGGTTGAAGAGGCGATGTACTTGAAGTCGCTCAACGTTTTTGATAACGCCGAACTGCTCAAGATGTGGAGTGAAACAGCCGCCCAAACTACTTTTCCGCAACGAAAAATCGGATACTTACGCGAAGGATACGAAGCTAGTTTTATTGTTTTGGGCGGCAATCCGCTTGAAGATTTTGATCGCGTCAAAGATATTCAACTAAGGTTCAAGCAAGGCTTTTTTATTAACACAACTAGAGGCGGTCTCTGACCGCCGTCTTGGGTGAACTTTCGGCAACTGCGGTCAGAGACCGCCTCTAAACCTGGTGAGGGTTGGTTTTTTGAAAAATGATTTATGCACAGC
>CADEFG010000388.1 GCA_902826505.1 uncultured Acidobacteriota bacterium | reverse complement strand
CCGAAGAAACGAAAGAAGATCTGCTGACCGAAAAGGAAGTTGTCAAAAGATTGCGAGAAAATCGGGCGAACATCGCTGCCAACGACGGCTTCTATGGTTATAAGGTCGCGAAAACCGTCAGGGTCATTCGGGATTGGCTCGCTTCGAACGGTTACGATCAAGCCGAGGTCGCGGCATTTGGCGAGAAACTTTCGAAAGATGAAATCAAACTCGTCTTTTCGATCAATCGCGGCGTGCTGGCACGCGTTTCGGAAATTCGTTTTGAAGGCAACGTGTCGCTGACAAACGACGAGCTGGTCGCCGATTTTAAGCAGTGCCGCGGGATTGATTGGACAGTGTTCGACAGCCGAAAGTTTGATTATATGACCCGAAAATGTTCGCTTTTCTACTTGTTCGGCAAAGGCTATTTTCAAGCGAAAATTAACGGCGTAAATCGTCGGCGCGGCGCCGACGGCGATCTTGTGACGATCAAAGTTCAGGAAGGCATTCGTTACCGGATCGGCGAAATAAAAATCGAGGGCGCCAAGGTTTTTACCGAAAAGGAAATTTTGGAAATGTTCGGACAAAAAGAAGGTGATGTTGCCAATGGCAAAGAAATAACGGATTTCGTTTACGAAAAACTGAAAAGAACCTACGCCGATAAAGGTTATATTTTATACGATGCCGAATTTGATACGGATTATATCGAACCGCCGGGCGAAGGCTTGGACGGAACCGTTAACTTGAATATTGGGATCAGTGAATATAAAGCCTTTAAGATTTCCCGGTTAAGATTTTTGGGCGTTGAGGCTGAGACGGAAAAGAGATTAAAAGAAAAATTCACGCTTGTCGAAGGCGAGATTTACAACCGGAGCAAATTCGAAGACGGTCTTAAAAAGATAAACGACGCAAAAGAGTACTTCTGGATCGACGGCGAGCAAGATGTCGAATTAAGAATGGATGAACAGGCGGGCGACGTTGATATTATTATAAAGCTGCAAAAAAAAGATTAGAATGCTGGAACAAATTATCGAAAACTACAAAACGGACACGCTCGCGGCGTTTCGCAATTATAAAAAATTGGCGGAAAGCGCGCTCGAACAGGTCGCGGCGGACGAATATTTTCGGGCGCTCGACGCGGAATCCAACTCGATCGCCGTCATCGTCAAGCATCTCGGCGGGAATCTGCGTTCGCGCTGGACAAACTTTTTAACGACGGACGGCGAAAAGGCGGATCGCGACCGCGATTCGGAATTTATTACCGAAGCGGACACGCGCGAATCTTTGAGCGAGCTTTGGGAAACCGGCTGGAACGCGCTTTTCGAGTCGCTCGAATCATTAAGTATTGATGATTTCGGGCGTACGGTGCAGATTCGCGGCGAGGATTTTCCGGTCGTCAGAGCGCTCAACCGCTCGCTCGCGCACACGGCTTATCACGTCGGGCAGATCGTCTTTCTCGCCAAACATTTTCGCGCCGCCGATTGGAAAACCCTGAGCGTTCCGCGCGGGAAAACCGGAGAATTCAACGCGTTCTTAGCCGATAACAAGAATAAGGCGCATTATCTCGAAGCGACAAAGGAGTTTGCGGAAAGAAACTCGAAATAAAAAAAAGAGCAGGCTGGAAAGAGTTGAGCCTGCTCGGATTAGTTATGAATTATTGCGGTTCCCGATCAATTAGCGAATTCGTGTGCGGCTGATGACCTTGGTCGTGACTTTGCCGTTCGGGAAGTATTTGATTTGAACGGTTTCGCGGAAGGTTCTCCAACCCTGGCGGACAATCCGCGTTTGCGTGACGATGCGGACGCGGTTGTTGCGCCAGTTACGATCGTTGCGGTCGTCGCGCCGGTCGTCGCGGCGGTTCTGGTTGTAACGGTCTTGCTGCGGGGCAAAGGTTTGCGCCGAAGTAAAGACGGCAGTAAAAGCAAAAGAAGCTAACAGAAACGATAAAGTTATAATTTTTTTCATAGTATTTTCTCCTCAATATTAATCTCGACAAAACGAATTATCGTGTTTGTCGATGGTCAGACGCGGCTTCTTAAGTTGAAGTTGGAAAAGGATTTGTGAAGTTTCGTCAAGAATTGTCAAAGGTTTGTAACGAAGATTTTCGGGCGAATTTTAAAAAAGAAAAAAGCGGGAGGAGAAAGTAGAATCCCGCTTTTTTCTTTTTTATATATGATTGCGTATTAGCGAATGCGAATTCGGCTGATCAGCCGGCTGGTCACGCGACCGTTGGCAAAATAACGGTATTGCCACGTTTCGCGATAGGTGCGGAAACCGCGCCGGACGATTCGTGTCCGGTTGACGATCCGCACGCGCCGACCTTGCCAGAGTCTCTGCGGCGCGGTGCTGAGCTTAACCGCCGAACCGCTGTTTTCCGCGACCGCTGCCGAGGTTTTCGCTTCGGCGGACGGCACAAACATGACGGAAGAGCCTAAAAGTAGTGATAATGCTAAGAATTTTTTCATGATAATTTCTCCCTTGTTCAAATTTTCAGGGCAAATATTTAATTTGCCTGCTGGTTTTGAGGTCGCAAAAGAGCGAAAAGTTGGAATTTTTTGTGTAAAGTAATGTCAATTAAGCGTTTTGTTTCGATAAATAAAGGGTTTTCGCAAAGTTTTTTTAGAACATCGGCGATCGTTTGTGATAATCTTTTCTAGGTCTTTTATGAAATCAATCTCTATCTTAGGTTCGACGGGTTCAATTGGCTGTAACACTCTGAAGACGGTCGAGCATCTTCAAGATTTTCGCGTGGTTGCACTCGGCGCGGGAAAAAACATCGAAAAACTGGCGGAACAGGTCGCGCGTTTTCAGCCCGAATTGGTCGCTTGCGAATCGGAAGAATGCGCCGAAGAATTGCTTCGCCGGCTGTCCGAATCAAATTCGGCGATTCCGAAAATACTGGTCGGCGAAGCAGGCTTGATCGCGGTCGCGACGCACGAAAAGGCGGAAACGATCGTTTCGGCAACGGTCGGCGCGGTCGGGTTCGTGCCGACGCTGCGCGCGCTGGAAGCGGGAAAGCGCGTCGCGCTCGCCAATAAGGAAACATTGGTGATGGCGGGCGAATTGATGACGAAAGCGGCGCGCGCGAGCGGCGCCGAGATTCTGCCCGTCGATTCCGAACATAACGCGCTTCATCAATGTCTGCGCGGCGAATCCGCCGCGGAGGTCAAACGCTTGATCCTAACCGCTTCGGGCGGACCTTTTCGGACGAAAACGCGAGCAGCGATCGAAAACGCGACCCGCGAAGAAGCCTTGAATCACCCGAACTGGAAGATGGGCGACAAGATCACGATCGATTCGGCGACCTTGATGAATAAAGGTTTGGAAGTTATCGAAGCGCATTGGCTGTTTGGTTTTTCAGCCGACGAAATTTCGGTCATCGTCCATCCGCAATCGGTCGTCCATTCGATGATCGAAATGGTCGACGGTTCGGTCATCGCGCAGCTCGGCGTGACGGATATGAAACACGCGATCCAGTATGCCCTGACTTTTCCGACGCGAAAACCGGGTTGTCTCGAACCGCTCGATTTTAGAAAGTTTTCGACGCTAACGTTTGAAGAACCCGATCTCGAAAAGTTTCCGTGTCTCGCGCTCGCTTACAAAGCCCTGAAGATCGGCGGGACGATGCCTGCCGTCTTGAATGCCGCCAACGAGATCGCCGTCCAGGAGTTTTTGGATAACCGGATTCGGCTGAGCGATATTCCGCGAATTATCGAGTCGGTCATGAACAATCACGCGGCGCAGGCGGTTTCAAGTCTGGAAATCGTTCTCGAAACCGACCTTTGGGCGCGTGCGAAGGCGAAAGAATTCTTGACCGCGAGCGTTTCAAGCGCAGGTTCGTAAAAAATAATTTGACTAGGATTGCCGCGAGTTTTACACTTTTAATGACAACTTGTTCCCGTAATTATGTCTCTAAGCAGACAAGTATTTAATAAGGATTTTAAGAAATGCCCGATATTTTATTAGTAATTTTAGCCGTCGTTTTCGTTCTCGGAATAGCCATTAACATTCACGAGTTCGGACATTTTATCGTTGCCAAGCTTTTCGGAATGCGCGTCGAAGCCTATTCGTTTTTTGGTCTCGGACCACGCATCTGGGGTTTTAAGATCGGTCATACCGATTACCGAATCTCGGCGATTCCGCTCGGCGCATACGTCAAACTTTACGGCGACGAAGCGACCGCCGCGCTCGAAGGCGGCGAATCTGACGGCGAAAAGGTTCCCGACGAAGAACTTTACGAGCTGCGTCCGCGCTGGCAGAAATTTCTCGTGATGCTCGGCGGTCCGTTTATGAACATCGCGCTCGCCTTGGCAATTCCGTTCGGCGGCGCTTTGATCTACGGCGTTCCTTCGATGCCCGCGCCGGTCGTCGGCGTGATCAAAGCGGGCGGCGCGGCGGAAGTTGCGGGAATTCAGAAAAACGATCGCATCGTCAGTTTCGGCGGGATCGAAAATCCGACCTGGGAACGGATTCGTAACGACGCGCTGATCTCTCCCGAACAGCCGATTCCGGTGACGGTTGACCGCGGCGGACAAAGAATTGAGTTGACGGTCAAACCGGCGAAAACCGAGCAAAAGGGAAATGTCGTCGGCGACATCGAATTTCAGCCCGATATGGGTGTTGAGCCGGTCATCGTCGGTTCGATCAAACCTGAATATGCGGCGGCGCAATCGGGTTTGCAGGCAGGCGATAAGGTTCTCGCTTTTAACGGGCAGACGGTGCGCAACCGCGACGAGCTGACAACACAGATTCGCGCCAATAAAGACGCGCCGGCGAAACTGACGGTCGAGCGCGGCGGTGAACGCAAAGAAATCCAGACAACTGCCAAGCTCGATGACGACGGTATTTATCGCATCGGCATCGGTTTCGGCACGGAAAACATCACGACCCGCGAAAAAGTCGGGGTCGGAACCGCCGCCAGCTATGCCGTCAATACAAATCTGGAAATTATCCGGTTGACGGGCAAAGTTTTCGGGCAATTATTTTCCGGTCAGCGCTCGGTCAAAGATGCCGGGCTCGCGGGTCCGGTCGGAATCGTTCAACTGATCGCGCAAATCGTTCGTGAAGCGGGCTTTGCCGGACTTGTCGGAATTTTAGCGCTTATCAGTTTGAATCTCGGCGTGTTCAATCTGCTGCCGATTCCGCTGCTCGACGGCGGTCAGATCATGGTTCTCGGGATCGAAAAGTTTATGTCGTTCTTCGGTAAAACGCTTTCGATGGCGATCAAGGAAAAGATTCAGCTGGCGGGATTAGCGATCATTCTGCTTCTGATGGTCTTCACCTTATTCTTAGATATCTCGAGGTTTTTCTAAAGGTTTGCAGTAAGTTT
>CADEFG010000387.1 GCA_902826505.1 uncultured Acidobacteriota bacterium | reverse complement strand
TGGCTATTGGGTTGTTCGGAAACGGTCGCCTGTGCCGGCAAAAAACAAATCATTTGCAACCCGGGCACGCCGCGACAATTAAATATCGATCAGGCGTGGGACGAGATTTTGATCATTCTCTGCCGCACCGCTCACGAAGCTGCCTGTCGGGCGCTCGATGTTCCGTTGTGGGAAGAATTCGACGGGTTTGAGGAAATTCGCCTGTTTTCGCCCGCCCAGGTTAAAGACGGGTTTGAGATTTTGAAGAATTTGAAGATCGAAAATCTGCGCGCCGAAGCGCTGCGGCGCGGGTTGCGCACATATCACGGCGAACCGATCGAATCCGTGCTCGACGACACGCTCGGGTATCTCGAAACTCTGGTCAATTTCTGGCGTGAAGCTGCCGCCGCCGGCGATGGAATCGTTTCGAGCACGGGTTAGAAATTAGTTTTTTTCAGCCGCTCAGCTCTTTGAAAATTAAAAACAGATGCCGGCGATCCGTTTTGACAACTCCAGCGTTGATTAAATCATCCTTTCAAAGCTGATTTAAATATTTTTGCGCGATGTTTTTTTTAGTGTTATAAGTTTCTTATGTTTCCGGGATATTGACAACAAGCTTGCGCGGCTCGAAAAGTTTGAGCGCAGAAAACCCTGAAGACCGCCGAAAAAAAATAAATTTGATTTAAGGAGATTTACAAGTTATGAAAAACAAAACAGATATTACGATCATTCTCGACCGTTCAGGTTCGATGGAATCCGTCAAATCCGACACCATCGGCGGTTTCAATTCATTTCTCGGAGAGCAACAAAAGGTCGAAGGTGAAGCCTCGCTGTCGCTCGTTCAATTCGATGACCAGTATGAAGTCGTCTTTGAGAACAAAGACATCAATTCCGCCGACCGTCTGACCGAAGCAACCTTTCAACCGCGCGGCTCGACCGCGCTTTTCGATGCCGTCGGACGAACGATCAATGCGGTCGGTCAGCGGCTTGCCGCGACCGCCGAAGCCGAACGCCCCGACAAGGTTTTGTTTGTGATCATGACGGACGGCTTTGAAAACGCGTCGCACGAATTCGACGCTTCAAAGGTTGGCGAGATGATCAATCACCAGCGAAACGTTTATAAATGGGAATTTATGTTCATCGGCGCTAATCAGGATGCCGTTCTGAGCGCCCGGGAAATCGGTATTCCCGCCACCGCCGCGCTGACCTACGCCGCCAATTCGGAAGGAACCGAGATCGCTTACAGTATGATGGCAAGCAAAGTCAAAAATTATCGTGTTTCAAATAACGCGCAATCCCTCAACTTTAACGATGAAGACCGCGAAAGACAAAAGAAAGCCGGCGCGAAGAATTAGAAATAACCGAAATTCTTAACCGACATCCCAAACAAAAACCGCGCAGGAAAAAAACTGCGCGGTTTTCGATTTATCAAAAAGATCGATTAATTGAATTTCTCGGTTTTTCGGAAAACGTATGTATCCGGAAATCTATTATGCCGTCTGCTGCGCGACAAACTCACCGACTTTGTAAGTTCCCGCTTCGGTGCGGAACGCGATGTTCAGCCGGTTCCAACTGTTGATCGTGACAACCAGAAAGGTCAGATCGATCAATTCCTGTTCGTCGAATTGCTGGCTGGCTTCGGCATAAACTTCATCCGAAACATGACCTTCGGTGACCAGCGTGACGGCTTCCGCCCAGGCGAGCGCCGCCCGTTCGCGCTCGGTGTAAAAAGGTGCTTCGCGCCACGCGTCCAGCACATACAGACGCTGTTCGGTTTCGCCCGCCGCGCGCAAATCTTTCGAGTGCATATCAAGACAATAGGCGCAGCCGTTGATCTGCGAAACGCGGTACTCGATCAAATGCTGGAGCGTTTTTTCGATCGAAGATTGGGCAAGATATTTTCCTAAACCAAACATCGCATGCAAAACGCCCTGACCTTTTTCGTATGCTTTAATTCTCTGTTCCATAATATTTATAATCTCCTTGTTTATGAATTAAGCCGTCTATTTTCGGCTTTCAATAATCAAGACGATCGAGGTTTCGGGTTTGTGACAGGTCGGAAAAAACTTTTAAAAAAATCTTGGCGACTTGGCGTCTTGGCGGGAAACAAATGATATTCTCCTGCCAAGACGCCAAGACGCCAAGAAATTAAGCGGACAAATTATTCTGCGTCAAACCGGCAAACGCTTTTAATTTGTCGGGATTCATCACGCGATAGATTGTCGAAATTTGACCGTCCGAAAATTCGAACGCGGTCGCGGCAAAGACTTTCCCCTCGTAAAATGTCAAAAGCCCGGTTTCGCCGTTTATTTCGTAAGGAATATTTTCGAACAAAGCGCCGTATTTCGCGCCTGTGGTCGCAAACAGATGCGCGACCTTTCTTTTATCACGGATAATTTTCCGCGCCGCCGCAACCTTGCCGCCGCCGTCGGAGATCATCGAAATTTCGTCCGAAAAGAGCGCGAGCAGCGTGTTTTCGTCGCCCGCATGCGAGGCTTCGGAAAATTTTTTGATAAGTTTTCGGCGTTCCATTTCGTCGGCTTCAAAACGCGGTTTGTCGGTGCGGACGCGTTCCCGCGCGCGGTGAATGATCTGTCTCAGTGTGGTTTCCGTTTTGCCGACGATGCGCGCGACATCCGCGTAACCGCAGTCGAAAATATCGTGCAGCAGAAACGCGGCGCGTTCGACCGGCGAAAGACGTTCGAGCAAAACCATAAACGCCATCGAAAGATTCGAAGCAAGTTCGACTTCTTCTTCGGGCGAAGGCGCGTCGGAAACGATCAAAGGTTCGGGCAGCCACGGTCCGATATAGATTTCGCGCTCGGTCGAAGCCTTGCGCAAACGGTCGATCGAAAGCCGCGTGACGACCGTCACCAGCCACGCTTCGGGCGTTTCGATCTCGTCGGCGTCCGCCTGATGCCATTTGAGATAGGCTTCCTGTAAAATATCTTCCGATTCGGCGTGCGTTCCGAGCATTCGATAAGCAATTCCGAAAAGCCGCGCGCGGTGCCGCCGAAAAATTTCCACTTTTTTGTCGTCGCTCAACATAAACTTCCCTTCCAGATCGCTGACAAACGAAATCGAAATTTGTGACAGACCATTATTTTATCAAAACCGTTTGTATTTTTAGAATTTCCTGTCATAAAAAACCTCTGCGCGGGGTTTATAATTTGAAACAATTGAAAAAAACAAATCGGGAAAATTCGCGGTTATGAAAAATCCAACATTCAAACATTTAATTTTATTGCTCTTTCTATTTTTGGCTTTATTTTCCGCAACAGTTTCGGGACAGCAAAATAAATTCGCCCCGTCCGTTAATCGCAAAACGACCGGTGCGGCGATCGCGAGTTTGGAAAAAGACATTCCAAATCTGATGCGGCTCGCGGATGTGCCGGGACTTTCGGCAGCATTGATCAGAAACGGCAAGCTCGTCTGGAGCAAAGGTTTCGGCGTCACCAATGCGGAAACAAACGAAGCGGTTACGAATCAAACGATTTTCGAGGCGGCATCTCTGAGCAAAGTTGTTTTTGCCTACGGCGTTCTCAAACTGGTTGACGAGGGAAAGCTCGATCTGGACACTCCGCTCAATAAATACTTGGGCAATAACTACGAGGTCGGCGACGATGCGCGGCTCAACCTGATTACCGCGCGGCGCGTTTTAAGTCACACGTCGGGTTTTCCGAACTGGCGGCGCGAAGAATCAAAACCTTTGCCGATCAATTTTACGCCGGGCGAAAAATTCAGTTATTCGGGTGAAGGTATTGTGTATCTTTCAAGAGTCGTCGAAAAAATCACCGGCTTGGCGCTCGAAGATTTTATGCAAAAGAGGGTTCTGAAACCTTTGAGAATGACGAGCAGCAGTTTTATGTGGCAGGATAAATACGACAACATCGCGGTTTACAGACACGACGCGCTCGGTAAAAAAGCCTTTCGCAATCAGGGCAAAGACTTTAACGCGGCGGCAAGTTTGCGGACGACCGCCGATGATTATGCGCGGTTTGTGATCGCGCTTTTGAATGGTAAAGGCTTAAAAAAGAAAACATTCGCGGCGATGTTCACGCCCCAGATCAGGGTTAATGAAAAATCGCCGCAGGTTTTCTGGGGACTTGGGCTCGGACTCGAAACAACCGACGAGGACAAATATTTTTGGCATTGGGGCGATCAGGGAAACAGTAAAGCATATTTTACCGCGTCCTTAACGCAAAAAGACGCGATTGTTTATTTTGCCAACGCGACCAACGGACTTTCGATTACCGCAGAAATTTTGTCGGATGCGATCGGCGGAAAACACCCAGCCCTGGATTTTCTAAATTATGAAAGTTACAATTCGCCGGCGCGTGAGCTGCTTAAAGCAATACTCGCCAAAGGTGCCGTTGAATCGCTGCGCGGTTATCGCGAAGCGCGCCAGACAAACAGCCCGCCGAACATCAGCGAATCGCAGTTTAACAGTCTCGGCTATACGCTTTTACGACTAACAAAGATTGACGACGCGATCGAAGTTTTCAAACAAAACACGGTTGAATTCCCCGCCTCCGCAAATACCTGGGACAGCCTTGCCGAAGCCTATCTGACAAAAGGCGATAAGGAATCGGCAATTAAATTTTACGAAAAGTCGCTTGAGCTGAATCCTCAGAACACCGGTGCCGCCGAACAACTGAAAAAACTAAAACCCTGATTCTAATTTACACCGTAAAAAGTTAAACTGTTTTTACATTTTAGAAAAACGAAAATCGAAAGGGAGAAAGTAAGTGCAGGAAATTAATACGCCGCGCTTGTCTTTGCGGCTGATGACCGAAGATTTTTTGGAAGCGACGCTTGATGAAGACGCGGAAAAAACCGAATCGCTGCTCGGGCTGAAAGTCTCGCAGGATTGGCTCGATGAAATTGATCTGACAACACTCCGACTGGAAGATTACCGTGCCGATGCCGAATATATTTTATGGGGCTTGCGGGCGATCGGATTAAAAGAATCAAACGAAATGGTCGGATTTATCGGTTTTCACACGCGACCTAATCCTGATTATCTCCAAAAATATGCGCCGCACGCGATCGAATTCGGCTACACGACATTTTTTGAACATCGGCGGCGCGGTTATGCCCGCGAAGCCGTTATCGGTTTGCTCGGATGGGCGGTCAAACAACACCCGATCGATACTTTTATCGCCGCTGTTTCGCCAACCAACATCGCTTCGACGACAATGATCAAAAAACTCAATTTTGAAAAGCTCGGCGAGCAGATCGACGAAATTGACGGTTTGGAGTTTGTTTACGGGCTTTCGGTTAAAAAATTAAAGCTGATCAAACCGAGATATAGAAAAAATATGAGTTAA
>CADEFG010000386.1 GCA_902826505.1 uncultured Acidobacteriota bacterium | reverse complement strand
ATCGCCGTTTGCCTTTCCCTGGAATTCCGCAAAAAGCCCGATTTCCCGCGCTGAAATTCGCTCGCGCCGAGATTTGAGGTCATCACGATGATCGCGTTCGTAAAATCCGCGACTCTTCCCGCCGCATCCGTCAAACGACCTTCGCCGAGGATTTGAAGGAGCAGATCGAAAAACGAATGATGCGCCTTTTCGAATTCGTCGAGCAGCACGACCGAAAAAGGCTGTTCGCGCACTTTTGACGTCAGCTGTCCTTCGGCTTCGCCCGTGCCGCCGATCAGCCTTTGAACGGAAAGCGCGCCGGAAAATTCGCTCATATCAAAACGAATCAGCCGCGCCGCGTCGGAAAAGAAAAATTCGGCGAGCGCTTTCGTCAGCTCGGTTTTGCCGACGCCGGTCGGACCGATGAACAAAAGCGAAGCGACCGGACGGCGCGGGCGCGTCAGTTTGGCTTTAACGGTCGCGATCATTTTGGTGACGAGCGCGACGGCTTCGGTTTGACCGATCACTTTTTTGGCAAAAAACTTTTTCGTTTCGCGCAGATCGAGCGCGATTTCGTCGCTCAGAAGCATCTCGGGCAAACCGGTTTCGTTCGAAAACGCTTTGAAAACTTTGTCCGGCGAAAGCGGTTCGTCCTGTTTTAATTCCTGAAAAATATTCCGCAAAAAGCGCACCGGTCTGCCCGGAAAAGCCGAATACGTCGAGAACCGGCGATGAATCGCGTCAACGGTTCTGATCGCTTCCGCTTCGATTTCGCGATTCTTTTCGTCCGCGACTTGCGCGAACTCCCGGGCGACGAATTCGAGAATCTTCAAACCCGTTTTTTTATCGGGTTCGGCAATAAAAATTTGCTGAAACGCGCTTAACAGATGCGGGTCGCGGCGTTCGAGGACGGGAAGCTGTTCGGGCGTGCATTCGGCGACCGCGAAGATCTCGCCGCGCGCGATCTTCGGACGCAAAAACGAGGCGATGCCCTGCGTCGAAGAATCGCTTTTGCCGACTTCGAGCAGCTCGACGAGATTGCCGAGATGCAAAATTGCGCGGCGCTTTTTCGCTTCGTCGATCAGTTTTAACGCGCGTTCCTGCCACATTCCGAAGCCTGCCTGACCGGCGATCAGCCGCGCGCCGCTCGTTGCCCAGAATTCGTTTTCCGTCAAACCGAATTTTTCGCGTTGGCGGAAAAGTTCGTGAAATGCGGCGGTTTTTCCGACGCCCGCCGCGCCGACCAATAAAATGCTTGTTTTTCTGGTCGCTTTGAAAATTTCGGCGAGAATTGCGGTTTGTTTTTCGGTTTCGTAAGCCGTGTTCAACTTTATTTCGGTCAGATTCGTCGCCGTTTCCTGCAAAACGGATTTTTCCTCGCGGTCGTCTTTTTCTTCGGCGATCGCGCGTTGTTTGGCGGTCGGCAAGGTGACGGCAAGCTCTTCTCGATGAAGACTGACGTTTTCGATCCGTTCGAGCCAGCGCAGGTATTGGAGCGATTTTAGCCAGCCGTCGCGTTTGAGCGCGGAGAGGATTTCATTTTTGATCCGGGCTTCAAAATCGCTTGCTTTTCTCGATAAAACGGCGATTTTGAACGCCGGCACAAAGGCTTGCCGGTAACCGTCGGCGCGCTCCGAACAAAGCGCGTGAAACTTTAAGTTGAAATTTTCGCGCCACGCGGCAGATTTTTTCGGCGGCGCGACTTCAACGTGAATTTCACGAATCTCAACGTTTTCCGGCGCGATCCGCGTGTGCAATGCGTTGGCGTAAATGTCTTTTAAGATTTGTTCGGCATTGACGCGGACGTTGAAAACGGCGGTTTCGCGATTGGTATGAAAGCGCGAGATCTCGTAAAAATTTAAGGCTTCCGATAAAAATGTTTCGTCTTCGAACTCCTGCGTCAAAATCGTGAGCGGAAAAAAATGCGTCGGCATAGACCGAAAATTTTAGCAGATTAGACGCGAAAATCGGAATATTTAAAATTAAATTTGCTGATTTTACGGATTTTATTTTGGCTCGTGCAATCTGTTACTATTATTTGCGAAACTTATCAGAGTATTTATGAAACCAATCCAGCAAAACGAAAATTTCCGCGTGCCGCGCCGTCTGCAAGGCGTTGCGCCGACCTTGATCCGCCAGATCTTTGAACGCGCTCTGCCCGATTCGATCAATTTCGGACTCGGCGAACCCGATCTGCCGACGCCCGAATTTATGCGCAAAGAAGCGGCGCGCGTCGCAACGGAAGAACAAAACGGCTACACGTCGCACGCCGGACTGCTTCCGCTGCGCGAGAAAATTGCGGCGAGTTATCCGCATTTGAATCTAGCGGCGAATCAGGTTTGCGTGACGGTCGGTTCGCAGGAAGCGATGACCGCCGCGTTTTTGGCGCTGGTGGACGCGGGCGACGAGGTTTTGATCCCGAATCCGTCGTTTCCGGCGTATGAAAACTGTGTGCGCATTTCGGGCGGCGAGCCGGTTTTTTATCGTTTGCCGGCGGATCGGGATTTTGCGTTCGACATCGAAGAATTTAAATCTAAAATCACGCCGAAAACGCGCGCGGCGGTCGTCATTTCGCCGTCGAATCCGACCGGCAAGATCTTTACGAAGGAAGATTTAGAGCAGATCGCCGAAGTTCTGAAAGATACGGGCATTTATCTGATCAGCGACGAAATCTATTCCGACCTTTATTTTTCAGGCGATGCGCCGCATTCGGCGTCGGAATTTTACGATCGCACGATCATCGTTTCGGGTTTGTCGAAATCTTTGAGCATGACGGGTTGGCGCGTCGGTTGGGTCGCGAGCTCGCAGACCGATGTGGTCAAGGCGTGTTTGACCCTGCACGGCTTTTTGACCGTTTGCACTTCGACGATTTCGCAAAAAGCCTCGCTTTTAGGCTGGACGGAAGAAGCCGAACGCGCGAAAGCCGAGGCGCGTGAAATCTACCGGCGGCGCGGGCGTTTTCTGATCGATCTGCTCGAAAAAGAATTGGGTTTGCGCGGCACTTCGCCCGAAGGCGCGTTTTATACGATGGTTGACGTGCGCACGCTTGGCGACGATCTCGAAGTCGCCGAAAAATTTCTGCAAAACCGCGTGATCACCGTTCCCGGCGTGGCTTTCGGATCGGAAGCGAAAGGCTTTTTGCGCGTTTCGTTCTGCAATACCGAGGAGCGAATGACGGAAGGCGTCAGAAGAATGAAAGAGGCGTTGAATCTTTAGTTTTTTTAAATTTCAGCAAATCTTTTCAAAGCTGCCAAATTGCTATCGAGATTCGCCATTCAAAGGGGAAAAATTCGCAACTTTTCCAAATTTGCCGCATAAGGTAAAGTAAAGGTTGTTTTATCAAAAAATACGGCAAAATCTTAAAAGAGAAAATTCATGAAAAATTTAAATTCGTTGATGATCGTTTTGTGTTTGTTGATCGTTTTAGGTTGTAAATGCCAATCGGATCTGTTCGATCAGGCGAAAAAAGAGACACCGACGCCATCGGCAGCGTCGTCGCCAACCGCTTCTCCGACCTCGACGCCAAAAGAAGATGAGCACAGCCCAAAGCCTTCGCCGAGCGAAACGCCCGGCAGTAAATCCTCATTGAATGAAAATCCGCGACTCGCGACCGGCACCTATACCGGAAAATGCAACAATGTCACGTATAATCAAACCGGTGATCTGCTTTTGCGGATCGATTCGGTTGATTCGGCGGGCAATGTCAAAGCATATTTTGAAGCGTCAAACGGTTTGAAGGGAAAAGCCGATTTGGAAGGAACCGTCAGCAGTGCGGGCAAACTTGAACTGAGCGGGACCATGAACGACGGGCAAAGCGTAGCGGTTTCCTCGACGGTTGCGGGCAATACGATCAGCGGCGGTTTCGGACTTGCCGATTCAAAGCTGAAAACGCAGAGCGGCAATTTTACGGTCAGGCGGCGTTGAAATTGAAAGTTTGGGCTTTCAAAGATTTTGATAATCCGGGCGAAATTCTTTTTTGCCGAACGGCGCGGAAGTTTATAAAAAACAAACCGCGCTTTTCTTTTTGGCGCAGCTAAATTAAACTTTCTACTTTTAGCATTATGAGCAAAAAATACAGAGTCGGAATTTTGGGCGCGACCGGCACGGTCGGACAGCGTTTTATACAGCTTTTGGAAAACCATCCGCAGTTTGAGATCACGGCGCTCGCCGCCTCGGATCGTTCGGCGGGGAAATCCTTTGTCGAAGCGTGCGCGTGGAAACTTTCGGGCGGAATGCCCGATTCGGTCAAAGGAATCACGGTTCAGCCGATCGAACCGCCGCTCGATTGCGACATTGTCTTTTCGAGCCTGCCGTCGTCGGTCGCGCGTGAAACCGAAGAAGCGTTTGCGCGCGCCGGTTATCCGGTGATCAGCAATTCGTCGAGTTACCGGATGGACGAGGACGTGCCGCTGCTGATCGCCGAGATCAATCATAAACACACCGACCTGATCGAAGTTCAAAAGCAAAAACGCGGTTTCACGACCGGCTTTATCGTCACGAATCCGAATTGCGCGGTGATTAGTTTCGCCCCGCCGCTGGCGGCGATGCATCGCAAATTCGGCGTTGAATCGGTCGTTGTGACGACCTTGCAGGCGATTTCCGGCGCGGGTTACCCGGGCGTGCCGTCGCTCGATATTACCGATAATGTCGTCCCGTATATCGCGGGCGAAGAGCCGAAGGTCGAAACCGAAGCGCAGAAAATCCTCGGACAATTTGTCGACGGCGTCATTGAAAAAGCCGATTTTACCGTTTCGGCGCAGTGTTTCCGCGTTCACGTGATCGACGGTCACACGGCTTCGGTCAGAGTAAATCTGAGAAATACCGCAACCCTCGAAGAGATTGTCGAGGCGATGAACAATTTTCCGTCGCTCAATCTGTATTCGTCGCCGAAAAAATTTATCGACGTTTGCGACGAACCTTCGCGCCCGCAGCCACGGCTCGACCGCGACAGCGGAAATGGCATGACGATCACCGTCGGACGCCTTTTCCCCGACAATATCTTTGATTACCGGTTTGTTTCGCTTTCGCACAACACCGTGCGCGGCGCGGCGGGTTCGGCAGTTTTGAACGCCGAATTATTGATCGATAAAAAAATTATTTAATCGTAGAAACCGGGACTTTGAAGCAGGAAATTTCCCTGATAATGTCCGGATTTTGGGATGTTGAAAGTAATTGTCTATAAAAAACACGATTAAGGGCTGTCTCAAAAGCCATCCGATACTGTTGTCGAATTCAAAATCGTCAATAAAACTGAAAATGCGTTTCTGGATTATCGGCGATTTTATTGAGAAAATTTTACCCAAAATGAATAGGACAACAGTATCCGACCCTTTTCGAGAC
>CADEFG010000385.1 GCA_902826505.1 uncultured Acidobacteriota bacterium | reverse complement strand
GCGGATTATTGTCTGGCAATCGGAAAATGTTCTGAAAATTCCGTCGAGTGCGCTTTTCCGCAACGGCGAAAAATGGAACGTTTTTGTTATTGAATCCGGCAATGCGCGGCGGCGTGAAGTAAAAACCGGTCATCAAAATTCGTCGGAATCCGAAATTTCGGAAGGCTTAAGCGAGGGTGAAACCGTCATTCTGCATCCGCCGAATCAGCTCGCGGACGGCGCGTCGGTTGCCGCTCAATAACGCTGATTTTCACAACCAATCGGCGCAAAATTTAAGAAAAGTAAAATTTGGTAAAGATTTTAGTTTTTGAAAACAACCTTTTACAAAATTGTCATTTTAACCGACGAAGCGAGCGTTGCGAAAGGGATATTTTAACTGTCAATTTACCCATAAGCTGTCAATAGATTTCACCTAGAATCAGCGACTTAAGAACTCAATTTACTCATAAGCCGTCGGTTTAATATTTCTTAATTTTTGCAGCATATTTCCTCGCATAAAACTTAAAATTTTGAGGAATTATTTTCCCTCTCATATTAATAGTGACTTTGAAATCTGTTTCGGTGACAAATTAATTTATAATGACTAAAAATTTTTGCTAAATACTTTTTCTGAACCATTGTGCAAATCACATTTTTCCGAACCATTGTGCAAATCAAATCCGCCAAATACGGATACCTTCCTATTGCCTAGTGCAGTTCCGGTGGATTTCAACTACACCGCGCTCCTTTGCTTGAACTTGCGAATGAGCCGGCAAATAGCACGGCTTGCAGGTGATTTTTACTTTGCTTATCAATTACTCAACTGAACAACGTCACATATTTCATTGGTTAGAGAATAAACTATTTGTTTGCCATCTGCCGACCAATCAAACGAATTAACATTTCCCGCACCGAAGCCTTCGACGATTTGCGGTTTGCCGCCGTTAACGGGAAAGACGAGAAGATTTAAATTTTCGCCCGAATTAAAAAACAGTGTCAAAAACTTGCCTGACGGATGCCACCGCATCCGACGCTGATTGACAGTCTTCGGAAGCTCGATTTTTCTGAGAAATTCGCCCGTTTCGGTGGAAATCAGCCCGATGTGCCATTTTCCCCCGTCCATCATGAAAAACGCGATTTGTTTGCTGTCGGGCGAGATGGCGGGTTTTAAGCCGCGATGCAATTCGACGAGCTTTTTGTCGACTGGCGAAACGCGCCAGATTTTTTGTGAAAAACTCTGAAAGACTATCTTGCCATCCGATGCAACGTCCGGCACAAAATGGTCTGTGCCATCGGTTATCGGGCGCGGGTTTTTGCCGTTTTCGTCGGCTTTCCAAATCGAATAAATACCGCCGCGTTTGGCGCAGAAAATCAGCGAGCCGTCAGACGGAGCAACCGTTAAACCGAAATTTATATTCGCGTCCGAAGTTAACTGCGCGGCGTTTGTGCCGTCTGCTTCGACGCGCCAGATTTCGGGTTTACCGTTCATCCGCGAACTGTAGAAAATTGCGTCGTCATCCTTACTCCAAGCGACGTTTGTAATATATCCCGATTCACGGAAAATCTCGCGCGGTTGCGAGCGCACTGTGTTTGCTGTCCAATTCGCCAGATAAATTTTTGAAACAGCATTGATTTGCCCCGTCAGCAATTCCCCGCCGCTCGTCGCTAAAAAGCGATATTTTTGCAAATCGTTGGTTATGCGCCGCACTTCGCCTGAAGATCTCGAAACCGTGTAAATTTGATTTGTCCATTCGTCTTCGTAGGCAATGAACGCGAGATTTTCTGCGTCAAGCCAGGTTAAATCTTCGATAGAATTCCATTGAGGGGCAACCAAAATTCGTTCACTTTTGTCTGCCAGGTTGACGAGCAAAATTCCGGCTTGTGTGCCGTTTGCGTCTTTGTTTTTATAACCGGCGGCAATGGTTTCACCGTCGGGGGACCAAGCCGTCGGCGTGCCGCCCCAAAACGGAAAAACCCGAGTATTGTTTTCGGCACGCGATAAAACTTCGACGTTTGCGCCATCCGCGTCGGCTATTTTCAGATGCGTTTCGGATTGCGGCGCTTCGATATATGAAAAGCGTTTCCCGTCGGGCGAAAAGCTGACTGTCACATTCGGTTGGACATTCGGAATTTCCTGCGGCGCGCCGCCGAGAATCGGAATTCTCCAGAGCGGCACGTCAGCGAGATTGTCGAGAAAAACCGACGCGTAAATAAATTTGCCGTCGGGCGAAACGGTCAAGCCGAGATATTCGAGATTTTGCGATCCGGCAATGCGCGTCTGACTGCCCGTATCAAGATGCCGCAGCCACAAACTTTCACCGTCCACTTCCTTTTGGGAAAAAACTGTGTAGTGGCTGTCGGGGGTAATCGCAAGCGCCGAAACCTTGCCGCTGGTTGTGAGCCGCGTCAGTTCGGGCATTTTAAATTCGCTTTTTTTCGCGCCGCTCCGCCAAAACCAAAACGCTGCCGAAACTAAAGCCAGCAGAATGATTCCGGCTGCGACTTTCGGTAAAATAAATGCCGATTTTGACGGCGGAAGAGATTTTCGCGTGACGTCGGAAACCGTCGTCTGGCTGCCGTCCATTTGCTCGATTGTCAATCGGAACATGCTCTGATTTTCGGCGATCATTTCTTGATCCGTTCGCGCGTCGCCGATAAATTCATAACCTTTGCCGGGCAAGGTCAGGAAAAAACGCGGATTTTTTTTGGTGTCCTGCAATGCTTTTCGCAAAGCCGAAATCTGGACGGCGAGATTGGCTTCTTCGACGATTTGCCCGGTCCAAACCGCCACTAAAATCTCGTCCTTCGTCAAAACCCGTCCGGCATTTTCGGTCATAAAAACCAGTAAATCAAAGGCTTTTGGGGTCAGCACAATATCTTCATCGCCGCGCCGCAACCGCCGTTTTCCGACATCAAGTTCAAATTCGCCAAAGCAAATTTTATGTTTCGGTTCGCTGCTTATTAACGTCGGATTTTCCATATTTAGAAAAATTTAAAAATTTTTATCGCCAAATTTAAGACTTTTTGGAAGCCTTCGGGTAAAGATTTTCACAGGGGTAAATTTCAAATCGCGGAACACCGGAATTTTAACAAACAAATGCCGCGATGAAAAGATGTTCCCTAAATCTTATGTGGTTGATATCGCCATCCATGATTCGCTTGTGGTTCCGCCGCCTTCGCGGGATGTCGTGAACAGCAATAAAAATAAGAAGTTGAGATAGGGAGTAAGTTATGAGATTTTTACATTTAATTTTATTTTCTTTAATTGTTACGTTATTGCCACACCTTATTCGCGCCGCACCGGGCGACCTTGATGCAACTTTCGGCTTCGGCGGAAAGGTTTTGTGGGACAGCCCAAATAATCTAAATTATTATGGCAAAGCAGTCGCCGTTCAGCCGGACGGGAAAATTCTGGTTGCCGGCACGGAAAACAACATCGGTTATGGCGGCGGCTCAAGGATAATACGATTTAACCCGAACGGCACACTCGACTCAACTTTCGGTACGAACGGCATCATTACTTTTCCGGGAATTGCCAATGGCATCGCCATTCAACCGGATGGAAAAATCGTCGTTGCCGGAACGACAGTTAATCAGGGCGGTGCGTTTTTTATATATCCGCACATTGCCCGTTACAATCCCAACGGTTCGCTCCATGCGGATACAAACCATATAGACTGGTGGCAATTACTGGATATTGAAGCCTATACGGCTTGCCGTTACGGATTTCTAAAAGCGGTCGTCATTCAGCCGGACGGCAAAATCGTTGCCGGCGGAGATGTCACCGGAGTTAATCCAGAAACGTGCATCAGCAACTATTCTCCGTCACTTTCAACACTCGATTACGACATGCTCGTGGTGCGGCTCACTGCGGATTTTATGCCCGATTCGACTTTCAGCGGCGACGGTATTGTGAAAGCATCACCATTTTTCTCGTCGCGTGCGCATGTTAATGCAATGTCTCTCAATCAATCAAACGGTAAAATCGCGCTTGGCGGATATACAGGCTTTAACGATCAAACGACAAATAATTTCGGAATCGTGATTATTGATCCTTACGGCTCGATCGATTACAGCTTCAATTTCGGTTTTTACGGAACGGATTTTTCCGCCAGGGACGACCGCGTTTACGGTCTCGCTTTTGAGCCGGACGGTAAAATCGTCGCCGGCGGAACAGCGACCGTCAACGCTTATTTTTTCGGAGCGATTCAGCGATTTGCACTGGCGCGTTTTAATACCGACGGTTCGCTCGATACGACATTCGGGACAAGCGGAAAAGTCATAAACGGTTTCAGCCAGACCGGAGATGCTTCTTACGGGCTGGCACGACAAGCCGACGGCAAAATCGTTCAGGCAGGCAGAGCATATTTTAATTCGGACTTTGCTCTTAAGCGGTACAACTTAAACGGCACGCTCGATTCGACATTCAGCGTTGACGGAAACCAGACGACCGATTTTTTCAACAACTCTGCGGATGTCGGGCGAGCCGTCGCAATTCAAGCCGACGGAAAAATAGTTGTTGCCGGAGATATGTCGAACGGTGCCAGTACGGACGTTGCGCTGGCTCGATATTTACCCTGAATAGATGGAGATTAAATATGGGAACCGCTGGTTTATCGAAGAGAGGGTGTCTGTTCTTGAATTTACAAAACATCCTATTTGGTGGTTTGGCATCGCAAGCGGACAAACCGCTCGCCGGAAGATCGTTAATCTCGATGACTCAGAAAGAAGGAAGTTCCGGCTGCGATTTCCGGACGAAAACGGGAGAGTTCTAAAAACGGTAAAAAAAGTTATCGCTTCGAAATATTCGTTCAGATTTCTGCTTCCGGTAAGCGAAATCGGTCTCGCCGCCCGGAAACAAATTCGCGTAGCAGCGGTGCTGCCGGGCGACCGTATAAAGCACTTGTCCGGCAGCGGCGAAATTTTCGATGCGTTTCCCGCCCGCGATTTTGATCCGTAGCCCGATCCGCCCGCGCCGCGATAAATTGAAATCAAGATATATTTTGCCTGCGAAATACACAAAAAAAACGAAATATCGTTAAAAATCTTTTATTCGCTTCTTTCGAGTGGCTCATGGGCAAATAAAACTATTTATTCATAAAGGAGTTTGAAAAATGAAACCGAAAGGCAATCGCATCAAAAAAACTATTCAATTAATCTTTTTAATATTCCCGGTAATTGGCTTGTTTTTTGTTTTCGATTTTTGGTCGAAAGTCTTTCCCGCGTCGGCTGAAAATCTCACGAATTTACGCGGTCAGGATGCAGTTGAGAATTTGAAAAAACAAGGCGTTTACGAATCGCTTCAGGAAGCCGTTAATGCAGCGCGGCGAGATGAACTTGGC
>CADEFG010000384.1:1224-5335 GCA_902826505.1 uncultured Acidobacteriota bacterium | reverse complement strand
CAGGATTTGCTGAACAGCGAAGACCTGCAGGAAGGCGAAGCCATTTCGCGGTTTGAACGCGAAGCCGAATCGGCGGCTTCGATCCAGCATCCGAACACCGTCAGCGTCACGGATTCGGGTGAAACTCCAGAAGGCGTTTTTTATCTGGTGATGGAATACGTCGAAGGCGAAACGCTGCATCGTCTGCTGCGCCGCGAAGGAACGCTGCCGATCAAACGAGCGGTCAAATTATTGCGGCAAATCGCCGACGGCGTCGAAGCCGCGCACGATGCCGGAATTCTGCATCGTGACCTCAAACCCGCCAACATTTTTATCATGTCGCGCGGCAAATCTCAGGATGACGGTTTTATCAAGGTCGGCGATTTCGGTTTGGCAAAGATCGTCAATCAGGCGATGGCGGAGATCGACTCGAAAGCCGGTCCGGCGTCGCGTGGAATTATCGGCACGCCCGAATTTATGGCGCCCGAACAGATGCAGCCGGAACTTGGTGTCGATGTCCGCGCCGATATTTACGCGCTTGGAACGATCGCCTATTTGATGCTCGGCGGACGAACGCCTTTTTCGGGCGATTTGATGCAGCTTGTCATGCAGAAGATCATGCACGCGCCGCCGCTGCTTTCGACTTTACGCACCGATATACCCTCGGATGTCGAAAGGGCGATCATGCAGGCGCTCGAAACCGATCCGAACCGGCGTCCCGGATCGGTCGGCGAATGGATTTCCTCGCTCGAAAAAGCGGCGGAAGATATTGACGATAAAAACAAATCGGGCGCGGCACGATTGGTTATCCTCGCGTTGGTCGGAGCAGAAGTTTATATCAATGACGAGCGCAAGGGAAGTATCGGAAGTTCGGGAAAATTGGTGTTATCAAATGTTCCCGCCGGACAACATATTTTGCGCGTGTCAAAAGCTGATCTGAAGGACGACGAACGTGTCATTGAACTCCGCGAAGGCGGTCAGGAACAGGTTATTCAAGCCCAATTAAAACCTTTAAGCGGCACAACCAGTCAGCCGTCACCATCAACTTCGAGCCAGAGCGGCACTCAACATTCGAGCATTATGCCAGGAATCGTCGCCTGCACAAATTGTCAGGCGCGATTTGCCGAAGGCGTCAAATT
This sequence comes from uncultured Acidobacteriota bacterium, assembly GCA_902826505.1. Classification (GTDB taxonomy): domain Bacteria; phylum Acidobacteriota; class Blastocatellia; order Pyrinomonadales; family Pyrinomonadaceae; genus JAFDVJ01. The sequence continues at coordinate 4,217 of CADEFG010000384.1, read as the reverse complement.
TTGCGGACGCTGCGGAAATCGTTCGTTTGCCGTGGTCAGCTCGGGCGCGAATTCCCAAAATTACTCGACCTGCCCGCGATGTTCGACGCAATTGCCGCAAAATGCCAAATTCTGCGGGCGCTGCGGACTTCATTTTAATCCGAACACACCGCCGAAAACGAATCCGTCGGTCGGTTTTTATTCGGGCGGAACACAGCCGTCGCCGCAAGCCGTGCAACGAATTTGCAAACGCTGCGGTTCTTCCTTCGCGCCGCATATCAAATTTTGCGGGCGCTGCGGGTTCACTTTATGACGGAAAACCCAATTCGATCTTTAAACTTTCTTTCAAAAAATTTACTTACCGACTGCTCAAAAACAATTTTTCTGTATAATAAGTTATAATAAATTCGTCTGGCTAAAAAAATCTGTTAGGAAATTTATGAAAATTTGTCCAAGCTGTAGGCAAACTTACTCCGACGACAACCTGAATTTTTGTTTGACCGACGGTTCTTTTTTGACAACTGTCGCGGATAATGAACCGAAAACGGTTTATATGGATCCGCCGCGCGTGACGAATCAAACAAATTGGGGACAGCAAAATTACCAACCGCCGTCAGTTTTTCAGAATCAGCAAAATATTCAAAATCGACCGATGAATTATCCGATGCGGATCGATTCAAAAGACCAGACATTACCGATAATTTCTTTGGTTTTGGGAATACTGGCAATCGTGATTTGTTGTTACGGCGGAATTCCGTTTGGCGCCGGAGCCATAATTACAGGTGTCATTGCGCTCAACAATGAGAAATCCGATCCGGCAAAATACGGCGGGCACGGTTTGGCAGTTGGCGGAATCGTCACCGGAACGGTCGGTTTTATAATTACAATCGTAATCATATTTTTTGCAAGCATTACTTGAAGGAAGGCAAAATCAGCTGGACTTTTGCATAAAGCGGGAAATTAAGTAAAATTTGAACAAATGCGAGTTACACTCCGCGTAATTGCGGGTCCGCAAACCGGGCGCGTCTTTACGTTTGAACAACACGAAACTTTTATGATCGGGCGCAGCGAAGACTCACATTTTTGCTTACCGCAAGACCGTTATTTTTCGCGCCACCACTGTATTCTCGAGATTGCGCCGCCGCAATGTTTTATGCGCGATCTGGGTTCGACGAACGGAACATTTGTCAATGGAATCAGGGTTGAAACCTGTTATCTGAAAAGCGGCGACCGAATTCAGGGCGGCGAAACAGTTCTCGAAGTTGAAGTTTCGACCGAATCCGAATCGACTCCGGTTTCAAGTTTTACCGGTTTAAATACGAAAACGACACCTTCCCTGATTACTGTGCAATGTCTGAATTGCGGAATTCCGTCAGAAGCCGAAGCCTCGCGACCGGACGCGAAAATGACATTCTTGTGCGACGATTGCCGTGAAAAATTAAAACAGCATCCGCAGCCGATCCCGAATTATCAAATGATCCGAATTCTCGGTCAGGGCGGAATGGGCAGTGTGATGCTGGCGCGTTCGATGAAAGACGGTCGTCCCGTGGCAATCAAAACTCTTTTGCCCGAAGTGGCGATCAGCGAGCAATCCCTGAAACGGTTTTTGCGGGAGATCGAAGTTGCGTCGAGCCTTCAGCATCCGCATATCGTCAGTTACCTCGAACATGGAACGCATAACGGAATCGTTTATCTGGTGACGGAATTTGTCGGCGGAATGGATGCCTCGAAACTTGCCAAACAACGCGGCGGAAAGCTTTCTTATCAGGAAGTCGTCAAGATCATCGAACAAACTTTGGGCGCGCTACATTTTGCGCATTCGCTCGGGTTTGTTCATCGCGATATCAAAGAACAAAATATTCTGGTTGACGGAATCTTCCCGAATTATACCGCGAAATTAACCGATTTCGGTTTGGCAAAAAGCTACAAACAAACCGGAATGAGCGGTGTCACGATGGTTGGCGATGTTGCCGGAACAATTGCTTATATGCCGCCCGAACAGGTTCGGGATTTTAAAGAAGTCCAGCCGCCATCGGATATTTATGCCGCCGGTATGACCGCTTACAGTCTTTTAACCGGCGCTCATGCGCTCGACATCAGCCCGCGTGCCGGGATTGCCGAAACCGTCAAGGCGATTTTTGAAAAACCGATCATTCCGATAGCTCAAAGAAATCTGGATGTGCCGCTGCGGATCGCGTCGGTGATCGAAACGGCAATCGCCAAACAGGTCGAACTCCGTTGGCGAACGGCAGGCGAAATGCGCGATGCGCTGATCCGGGCGATGAACTAATTTCAAATCATGCCGGAGACTTACAAACTACTTTCGGTCATAATTCCCGTTTACAATGAAAATACGACGATTTCGGAAGTCCTCGAAAAAGTTTCGGCGGTTAAGCTCACGATCGAAAAAGAAATAATCGTCGTTGACGACGGTTCGACCGACGGGACGATCGAAGCACTCGAACTTTCAAGGGAAAAAATCACAAATACCTTTCTGACACCGGTCAATACCGGGAAAGGCGCGGCTGTGCGAATCGGTTTAACGATGGTCAGGGGCGACATCATTCTGATTCAGGACGCCGATCTCGAATTGGATCCGAGCGAATATAAACAGTTGCTTCAACCAATCTTAGACGGAAAATCTTTGGTGGTTTACGGGTCGCGATTTTTGGGTGAAAACCGGGTCGCGCCGATTCGCCGGTTCGCCAACTATTTTTTGACTTTGACGACGAATTTGCTTTTTAAAACAAAGCTGACCGATATGGAAACGGCATATAAGGTTTTCACGGCGGAAGTTGCCAAAACTTTGATGCTTGAAGCAAATCGTTTTGAGATCGAACCGGAGATCACCGCGCAGATCGCCAAAAGCGGTTTTCGGATTTTGGAAGTTCCGATTTCCTATCGCCCACGGACAAAATTTGAAGGCAAAAAAATCAAATTAAAGGACGGCATCAAAGCGGTTTGGACGCTGCTGAAATATCGTTTTTGAAAATAGTAGGTTTTAAAATTCCGAC
>CADEFG010000384.1:0-1214 GCA_902826505.1 uncultured Acidobacteriota bacterium | reverse complement strand
TCTTACCATTAACACAAAAAAGATACAGAGATGCCACGCATTTTAGAAGGAACCGTTAAAACATTGGTAAAGGAATGCGCCGAGAAATGCGCAGGAAAAAGCCAAATGGATCAAGTTCGGATCATTTAGTTCATTAAGTTTAAACCTGCATCTTATGATTAAATAAAGATTTAATGATAGAAATGCAAAAAAACCAGGAAAACCCGTTTGTGCCAAAATATTGAGCCAACTGTTATGAGCATCAAGCAAAATTTGCCGGTCGCCCGAAAGCGTTTCGTATTTGACCAATGCCGCGTCCATTCCGGTTCCTTTACCGATCAAGGGAAACTGCCGGAACGTCTGAAAAGCACTTTCCCACGCGAGAACGCGCACTGAAACTTCTAGTTTTCGGTCAATAAAGGGAACGGAAAATTCTTGGGTCGTATTGTTTGTGTCCGGTGAGATCAACGTGGCGCAGAAAATCGAAAACCCAAAAATAAGCGACAAAACCAGAATAATCTTTGCAAACAGATATTTTCGTTTTTCCTTCAATAAAGCCCAATACCAAACTCCCAAGCCCAAGATCATCCCGCCGAGTCCGGCTGAAAATGTAAAAACGGCGGCAAAACAAATCCCGATTTGCAAAACCCGCGCCCAAATTTTCTTCAACCAAACGAGTTTTTCCGCCAAAACCGCCAACAATAAACTGACGTTCAAAAAATTGCACATCATATTGGCATTGGCAAAAAGCGCGTGAATGCGCGGATAATTTCCCGCCGGCAGACTTCCGAAATGCGAGAGAAAATAATTGGCGGTTTGGGTTTTATAACCGAGGTAAAACATCGAAAACCCGGCGATCGAAGCCAAAACGGTGAAACCTGTTCCGATTAACCAGGCGATAACGAGCTGTTTTAAAAATATTTTATCCTGAACAAGATTGAATGTTAAAAAAGCCAGCGTAAAAAGATAAAATTCGCCCGAAAGCTTAAAAAAGCTTTGTTTTGGCTGGATTGAAAAAATTGTTGAAATGATCAGCGAAAGCGCGTAAAAGCCGATGAAAATAAACAATTTATCAAACTTTAAACCGGTTTCGCGACGAATCATAGCGAGTAACCAAAATAATAAAACGGCTAGAAAAATAAAATCAGTGAAAGGAACCAATAAACCAAAAATTACAGTATTGAACGGGCGAACAAGCGGCAGGGAAATGATCAAGAGCATAAATAACCATTTTG
>CADEFG010000383.1 GCA_902826505.1 uncultured Acidobacteriota bacterium | reverse complement strand
TGAAATTGCCGATCACGCCGAAAAACTTCCGGGCGCGGAAATCAGCGAATTTATGACGGACGGCGTTTTGGAAATGTGGCTCGATTTCAAATATCGCGGGCATAAATTTTCCGTCAACAACCAATACGGCGATTACTGGTTTTTTGTCGAAGACCCGAATTGCGCGGACGAAATTTTGATCGAAGTCTGCGACCATTTTCGCAAACTTTTGGAACGATGAAACGAATCGCATTTTACGGCGGTTCGTTTGACCCGCTGCATAACGGACATTTGACGATTGCGCGCGCGCTTAGCAAAGAATTTGAACTCGACGAATTCATTTTTATTCCGGCGTTTCACGCGCCGCACAAAAAGGACAAAAAGCCGACCTCGGCGTTTCACCGGTTTGCGATGATCGCGCTCGCAACCAATGACGAACCGCAAATCAAGGTTTCCCAAATGGAACTCGACGTTCCCGAACGTCCTTACACGGTCGAAACTTTAACGCGCTTGAAAAATGAATTGCCGGACGCGCAGATTTTTTTCGTGATGGGCGCGGATTCTTGGGCTGAAATCACGACGTGGCGCGAATGGGAAAAGGTTCTGACGCTCGTCAATATTATCGTCGTCACGCGTCCCGATTACGAGATCGGTTTTTCGCACGTCACCGACGAAATCCGTGAGCGAATTGTTGATTTGAGAGAAGCAACAAACAAATCCGCAATCCGCAATCCGCAATCCGCAATTTACATTACCGATGCGGTGCAGATTGATGTTTCGGCAACTGAAATCAGGCAAAAAATCAAGGAAAACGCCGAGGATTGGCGCGAAAATGTGCCGTCAACAGTTGCCGCATACATCGAAAAATACGAGCTTTACAAAAAATCAGGCTCGCCCGCGCCTCATTAATGCCGACCGGAAAACTTTGTTTATCAACAGTTTGATTTCCAAAAAGTTTCTAAGCGCGGAGCGAGTTTTGATTCTTTCTTCGATTTTCAAGAGCAGGAAAACCAAAATTCATATTCGGCGTTTTCACGCGTGCGCTGGAGAATCGCGTTACCGCTTAAGAAACTTCCGCAGGTAACGCGCTCAAAAACCGATTTTGCAATTTTTTTCCCTGTTAAGTTTTATAGTCAGTTAATTTTCTTTCCCTATTTGTCTTGGATAATTTTCATAACAATTATTGCTCCGCTCCGATAAAATCGAGATCTCCGATTTCTTCAAAAACGGAGATAACCATCGTTTGTTGATTAAAGACATAGCGCTTTGAAGCAACGCTGACAATATAGTTTTCGCCAGTCGGAACTTCACCGAAACGATAAAAACCGAACGAATTTGAAATCGTCGTTCGCGTTTCACCGTCGGCGGAGGTGAGCGTGACGCGGACGCCGCGAAGACCTATGCCGTCTTTCGTGCGGATGCGTCCGCTGACGGAAACCTGCGCGGCAGTCGGCGCGACATTTGAAGCCAGAACAAACGGCGAGAGTGAATTGACTTCACCGCAGACGGAACGCCGACCGTTTCCGTCGGTGAAGCGGTTCGTGGTGCGGTCAACCAGCACGCCGTTTTCGCCGTGAAGTAATTTCATTTGTAGAAACAGCGACGGGCTGACCGAAGCAGGAACGCCGAGACAAACCTCAATCGGCGGCGTGTAATTGGCGGTCGTCGTGATTTCGTAAGCCGGACAATTCGGGCAGAGCGTGTAGCCCGTCGGCACATCGTTTTGATTCGGCGTAATTGGCGTGAACGACGTCGTTCCCGATTGCGAAACATTTGAAAAACTCACAGTTGCGCTCGGTGCCTGGACGGCGACATTTGTGCCTGTCGGCGTGTTTACGCTGAAATCCGAATCGCAAACGTCGCCCGTGCCGTCGCCGTCCGCGTCCGGCTGAGTGGTGTAAGATGGATAATCGTAAAAGAAATTTCCGCCGGTAGTCAGTCTTACGAGTCCTGTACCGTCAACATTGATTGTCGAGAGATGTCCATCAACCCGATTGCCAAAGGTAATCCTCGTGCCGTCCGGCGTAAAGGTCGGATAACGATCCTCGCGCGTATCATCGGTTAAGCGCGTCTGATTTGTCCCGTCCGAATTCATCACATATATCTCGCCGTCGGTGTCGCCGCCGCGAAACGATACGAAGGCAATCTTGCTTCCGTCGGGGCTGAAAGCAGGTTGGTTGTCCACGCCCGCCGCCGTTGTCAGTCGGGTTTCGTTTGTTCCGTCGGGATTGACCGTGTAAATATCCTGTGTATTTGATGTCGGACCGGTGAGCCGTCCCGCGTAATAAACGATCCGCGTCCCATCTTGGTTGAATGACGGACTTTCGGTTATGAACGTGCCGGGGATGCCTAAGCCGACCTGATTAGAACCGTCGGCATTCATCACATATAAGTCGTTAGTACTACCCGGTCTCGTGCGACGGGAGGCGAACACGATCTTGCTTCCGTCCGGGCTGTAAGACGGTGATTGGTTGCCGCCGGCGATATTTGTCAATTGCGTAATGCCCGTGCCGTCGGGGTTCATCGAATATATTTCGTTACGGTTGTTGGTTCGGTTGGACTGAAACACGATTCTTGTACCGGCGCGGTTAAACTCCGGCTCGGTCTCTCGTAAGGTCGTCGGTCCGAACGTCAACTGCGTTATACCCGATCCGTTTTCGTTCATCGTCGAGATGTAAAGACCGTTGCTGAACGCGACGCGGTAAGAATTGACGGCAAGCGGGCAATTATCCGCACCGTCCGGGATTCCGTCGCCGTCAATGTCCGGTCTGCCGAACGCCTCGAATTCGATGTCTGCGTTCGGATCGCTGAGATTAATTTGATTCGAGCCGTCGAGATCAGCGATATGCGCCGTAACGAAATTTCCGTCCGAAGAGTTGTTAGGACGAAGCACGAAACCAATCTTAGTGCCGTCGGGACTGAACTTGGGAAAACGGGCAAACCTTGTGGAGTTCGGATTGAAAGTAACCAAATTCGTCCCGTTGGCGTTTACGATGTGAAGCTGTGTTGGGTCGCTAAACTCGCCCGGAATTCGGTCATTGATGAACGCCACGCGGCTCGCGTCCGGGCTGGGTATGATCGTAATTTTTTCACCGCCGATATTCGTCAGCCGCTGTTGATTCGTCCCGTCTCCCGCCATCACATAAACGTCATTTAATATCGCGTTCGGTTGCTCGCGGGATGAAAGGAAGACGATCCGCCCGTCCGACATAAACTTCGGCTCTTTATTTATACGACCGTCTTCATCAAGGTCGGTGAGAGCGGTGACGGTCATTCCGTCCAACGACGAAAGGTAGATTTGCGTATCAAGCGCAGAAGATTTGTTTGAAGCGAAGATTACCTGATTTCCATCCGGGCTGAAGCCGACGCTCAAATCCTCATCTCCGGTAACATCGCTGTTGACGATTGGATGCGTGGTAACTCTTCGCTGATTGGAGCCGTCCGCGTTCATAATGAACGCCTTCTGATTGAGTTGGAAAGGACCGCAGTTTTTCAGAAAAACGATCTTACTGCCGTCGGGACTAAAGACCGGCTCTTTACTGATACACGAATCGGGAGTCAGATTTGTCAGACCCGTTCCGTCGGCATTGATGGAAAATATATTGGAGAAAAAACCATTTGTGCCGGGACCGTCGCTGAAAATGAGTTTGCGATTGTCCGGGCTGTATGTCAGATCGGACGCGGCAATGCCGCCGAGTTCGAGTTCGAGAATGCCCCGACGATTCGTGCCGTCCGGGTTCATAATCCACAGCCGCACAGAGTCCGGTAATGGCGAGAGAGCGAAATAAGCGATTTGACCGCAGTTAAATCCAACCGTGCAGTTGACCGAAGAATCGGTTCCTTCCGTCATCTGTTTTGATAAATCATTACCGTCCGCCGCCTGCACAGGTTCGCCGTGCCAGTTAAATATTGCCGCCAAGACAAGCACCGTAATCGTTAAAATAATTGTTAATAGCTTTTTCATAAATTTCTCCCGTCCTAATTCTTAACTTAAAAATTTCCTCTGATGATAAATTTGAGCGGCTGACACGCCCGCGCCGCCGCTCATTTGGTAGTTAAGATCAATCGAACCGACTGCCGATGATCAATTCGCGCGGCGGATCGGGTTGGGGATTAAAACCGCGAATCGTTCCCGGCAGAAGAAACTGCGTTCCCTGCTGCGTTCTGACTTCGAGCGAAATATTGACGGACGGCGCGGTATCGGCTCGTTCGGTTTCGCCGAGACGTTGAATATAAACGCTCGGACTGATCAGCACATTGCCGCTTGCGGGCGATGGGTAATCGAACGTCAAACCTTCGCCTTCCGCAAGAATTGCTTCGCGTGAAACCCGACGCAAAATCCGCAGACTTCCGTCGGTGCGAACCGTGTAAACGTCAAAATCGGCTCTGACCGCATATCTGACCGGAACATTGCTTGGCGAAACCGATGTCAAAGGCGCACCGTGAACCACATTCAAACGCGCCGTGCGTCCGGTTTCCAAAGTCTGCAACCCGAACGCCGCGACGCGAATCGGCTGCGGCGTCGGCGCGGTCTGTGCTAAAACTGAAGCGGTCGAGATGACGAAAATGGCTGCGATTAGATATATTTTTTTCATTGTTTTTACTCCTATTGATTAAATTGAATTTCCTTTTTTTAGAATTGCCGCATCGGCGTAAGTTACGGCACGAATGCGTTCGGCACGGGTTTGTCGCCCGTCTGTCCGAATTGCTGGATTACAGTTCCGGCAGTCGAGCGTTGGATAAACCAGGTGTTGTTTGCCGGACGAAAAACGCCCGCGTCGAATTTGCCGTCGCCGTCGTAATCTCCGGCAACGGGCGTGTCGAAGTTTGCGCCGAACGGGAAGGAATAGAAGGAAAAATCTTCCGAGCGCAGAACAAACCAATTACCGTTTGACGGACGGAAGAACGCGATGTCGGCTTTGCCGTCGCCTGTGTAATCACCCTGCGTCGGTTTGTCGGTTGCAAGCCCGAATTGAAGCGCGAACACGGTTGCATCAGAGCTTCGGCGAACCCACCATTCGGCGCCGTTTGTGCCGTTTCGGAAGATGGCGATGTCGCTGCGTCCGTCGCCGTCGTAGTCCGATACAACGGGTTTGTCACCCGCCGCGCCGAAGCCGATAAAGTCTGTGCCGCCGGAAGATTTCGAGATATACCACACCTGATTTGACGGACGAAACACCGCCGGATCAGCCTTGCCGTCACCGTCAAAATCGCCCGTCACAGGCGTGTCGCCGTTTGTGCCGAAGGGAAAAGCGTAAAATGTCGAATCTTCGCTTCGGAGAACAAACCATTGTCCGTTTGAAGGACGGAAAAAGGCGATGTCGGATTTGCCGTCGCCGGTAAAATCGGCAGGCAT
>CADEFG010000382.1 GCA_902826505.1 uncultured Acidobacteriota bacterium | reverse complement strand
CAACATAGAAACTGATCTTGTTTTCGCTCCATTCGGTCGAATAAACATGGAAATCGTCGGCAAACGCGGCGTTATTGGCAAGGCTGAATGACGAGCTGATGCCGTTTGCGCCCGAATATCCGGGACCGTGGATCGTCCCGTGAACCGTTCTCGGCTCGCGCCCGATGTTTTCCATGATGTCGATCTCGCCGCACTGCGCCCAGCCGACCGTGTCGATATTATTGCCGAGCATCCAAAACGCGCCCCACATTCCCTGCCCGCGCCCCAGTTTGATCCGCGCTTCGAATTTTCCGTATTTCTGGTCGAATTTTCCCTTGGTGATGAGCCGCGCCGAGGTGTATTGACACGGACCGTACCAACAATTTAACCCGAGCGGCGGCGTCAGTTTGATCGCTTTGATGACGAGCGAACCGTTGCCGTCGATATACGCGTTGTTTGTCGAATTCGTGTAATATTGCAGTTCCTGATTGCCCCAGCCGCCGCCGCCGGTTTCTGCCGTCCATTTAGTCGTGTCAATGCCCGAACCGCTCGCGCCGTTGAATTCGTCCTTAAAAGTCAGCTTGCGGTAACGAACCTGTGCCTGCGCCGCTGTTTCCGCGAAAAATGCGGCTAAAAATAAAAACGCGATGAGGAACTTCAAAGACTTTTTACGCATATTTTTTATCTCCACTTTGGCTGCCGGTTTCGACCAACGGCTTTTAATTTCGCTTTGCGCCTTAGCGGCTTTGCGGAAAATAAGAGATTTTCCGCAAAGCCGCTAAGACGCAAAGAAATCTTAGCCCGTAAAAGCCGGAATAAACTTCAAACAAACCGGCACCGGAACCTGCGCGACGTTTCCGGTTGTTTGGAGCTTTCCGGTTTTTTCGTCGTTCCGCAAAACGACGATATTATCCGAATCCTGATTCGCGACGAGCAGAAATTTCCCGCTCGGCTCGATCGCAAAATTGCGCGGCTTTTTGCCGCCGGTCGAAACGTGTTCGAGATATTCGAGCCGTCCGGTTTCTTCGTCAATGCGATAGGAAACAATGCTGTTATGCCCGCGATTCGAGCCGTAAAGAAACTTTCCGTTCGGCGCAACGTGAATGTCCGCGCACGAACTGCCCGCGCCCGAAACTCCGGCGGGAAGCGTCGGAACGGTTTGAATTTCCTTGAGCGTTCCGAGCTTTTCGTCGTAGGCGAGCGACGTGATCGTCAGATCGAGCTCGTTGATCAAAAAGGCGAATTTGCCGCTTTTGTGAAACGAAAAATGACGCGGACCGGCGCCGGGCTTTGTTTGATAAAAGGCTTGCGCTTCGTTCGGTTTGAGCTTGCCCTTTTGCGCGTCAAAAGCGTAGATCATCAGTTTGTCGATGCCCAAATCAGCGGCAAACGCGAAACGATTATTGCGGTCTAAAGTAATCGAATGCGCGTGTGCCGCTTCTTGTCGGTCTTTGTTTGGACCGAAACCTGTATGTTGTGCCAAATCCGTGGACGCGCCCAAACGCCCGTCTTTTTCCGTCGGATAAACCGCGACGTTTCCGCCAAGATAATTGGCGACGAGCACGAATTTCCGGTTTTCGCTCGCGGTGATAAAACACGGCGCGCCGCCGAGACTTGACTGGCGGTTCAAAAATCGTAAATTGCCCGTTTTTTGGTCGATCGCAAAGGCGCTCACCGCGCCCGCTTTTTTGCCTTCGTATTCGAGAAGCTCGTTGGCGGCGTAAAGATACTGACGGTTTTTATCGATCGTCAAAAAAGATGGTTCAAGGACATCTTTAACCGTTTGCCAAGGCGTTAATTTGCCGGTTTCGAGATCGAATTTATGAACATAAATTCCCTGGCTTTTGCCCGAAGAGGTGTATGTGCCGATATAAAGAAGCATTTCTTTGGCTGTTTTCCTTGTTTGTCCCTTGGTTTGTCCGGCAAGCAGCATTGAAGCCGCGCCCGCCAGACTCGTTGCTAAAAATTCGCGTCGTGTAAATTTATTTTTAATAGACATTTTCATGCATTTTTTTGACGGCTTGCCGCGCGAGAATCAGTGCGCCGCAAACTCCGCTTTCGCTGCCTAACGAGGCTTTTAGGATTTCAACTTTTTCGATCGGCAGCATCGTCACATTTTTTCCGATCTCGCATCTGAGCGGTTTTAAAAGCAATTCGCCCGCTTCGGACACGCCGCCGCCGATGATGACGGCTTCGGGCGCGATCAGCGTGATCGCGTTGCCGATCCCGACGGCGAGGAATTTGATCGTTTCGTCCCAAATTTTCTGAGCCGTTTCGTCCGCCTTTTTGACGGCTTCAACAACCGTTTCCGCCGTGATCCGATCAAGATCTTCCGTCGTTTTCCCGTTGCTCGCCGCCAGAGTTTCGCGCATTCTGCGGGCAATGCTCAAGCCCGATGCGATGGTTTCGAGACAGCCTTTTGTCCCGCAGAGACAAAGCCGTCCGTCGGGTTTGACGATCGTATGACCGACTTCGCCGGCGCTCGCGCCGACGCCGTGATGAATATTTCCTTCGCAGATGATCGCGCCGCCGATGCCGGTCGAGATCGTCACGTAAAGCATGTCACGAAAACCGCGTCCCGCGCCGTAAAAATATTCGCCGAGCGCGGCGGCATTGGCGTCGTTGTCCAAAACGGTCGGCACGCAAAACCTTTTTTTAATCGTTTCGACGAGCGGAAAATCGATCCATTCGGGCAAATTGGTCGGCGATAAAGCAAGCCCTCGTTCGATGTCGATCGGTCCCGGACAACCGATCCCGATCGCCGTTAATTTCGTCCCGGTTTCCGCGAGCATTTCTTCAATCGAGCGCGCAACATTTTCTAAAATCCGCTCGGGTCCGAGTTCGACGGTCGTCGGCAAACGGCGGGCGGCAACGCGTTCGCCCGCAAGAGTTTCGAGCGCGAGGGCGATTTTCGTTCCGCCAATATCGATGCCTGCGACAACCTGTTTGTTCATTTTCGTTTTCTCTTCAAACTTATCGATTTTCAGTTAAATCGAAAGCTAAAAATAGTCTAAATGCTGCAATAATTGATCTAAGGAAAATTCTTAATCGATAAATTCGCAATTTCTAATTTCCGGCGGTCGCGTTGACCAGTAATTTCATCGATTCGACGACCTGAAATTCCAGTCCGGCTTTTTGCTTGCCAATTTCGGCAAGACTTTTCAGCTTTGCATCGCGCCATTCCGCGCTCGAAGTTTTGCCTGTTTGTAAAAATTCGACGGTTTCCAAACCGATTTCGCCCAAACTCTGTAAATCCGGTGCAAGCTGTTTGGCTTCCGTCAAAGCTGGCGCATTTTCAATTAGTATTTTGAGCCTCATTCCATCGCCCTTCCAATCATTAAACAAGGCTTTTAAGGCAGGTGCTTGTTGTTTTTCGATATTGCTCGTAACAACACTTTTGACAAACATATTAAATCTTCGTGCGCCAATTGCATCGGCTTGTGCCGCATCTATCAAACCGGTCAATGGCGAAAGCATCGTCTGCGGGCGAACCTGATACCGCCGATATTCTTTGACCGGTTCGATTAGCCCAACCAGCGTTTGAAGCGCAAAAATGTTTTGATTATTCGCCAGACGACGCAGCAAAACATCTTGATTTCGGCGATGCGTTAAGCCTAATTCTTCGAGTTGTGAACTAATGATTTCGAGCCGCCGGTACATATCGTCAACGTCGTTGACGGCTTGCGGCGACCAGAAACGCTCGGCGATCGCGGCGGTGCGCGTCCAGATCCGCGAATCGATCGTTTCGGGCGAAACCCATTCGCTCCACATCGTCGCCTCGCCGCCTAAGATTCGTTTTTGTTCTTCCGCCGTCAAGGTCGTGTCAGCCGGCAGCGGATCGACGACGTAATGCTGCGACGCGGGAAACATCAGATCGATATAATAACCGTTCGACAAAACTCCCGTGTAACCCTGTTTGGCGGCTTCGGCTAACGCCTTTTGACCGCGCCACGAATGAATGACGACATTTTTCGGCAGATCGGGCTGAAAGATCTCATCCCAACCCATCATAATTTTGCCGTTTTTCTCCAAAAATTTGAGCAAACGCTTGTTGAAATAAGTTTGCAGCGCGTGGTTGTCCTTGATATTGTTCGCCTTCATAAAGGCTTGGATCTTCGCGTTCGCATTCCATTGTTTGCCTTCGTTTTCGTCGCCGCCGATATGCATATATTTATCGGGAAAAAGCGCGGACATTTCCGTAAAAAAGACTTCCAGTAGTTTGTAGGTCTTTTCGTTGGTCGGGTCTAAGGTCGGGTCGAAAATTCCGGGCTGGCGCTCGATCTGATAAGGTCCGGGCGCGCTCGCGATTTCGGGATGACTGACCACCCAGGCGGTCGCGTGTCCGGGCATATCGAATTCCGGCATCACGCGAATTCCGCGATCGGCGGCAAATTTGATGATCTCGCGAATTTCCGTTTGCGTGTAAAAAAGCCCGTCCGAGCCTTGCAGATGCAGCTCGGGCAGTTTTTTGGTTTCGACGCGAAAACCCTGATCTTCCGTCAGATGCCAGTGCAGAACATTCAATTTGACCGCCGCCATCGCGTCCAGGTTCCGCCGCAAAACTTCCATCGGCTGAAAATGCCGCGCCGAATCGATCATCAGCCCGCGCCACGGAAAACGCGGTTTGTCGGAAACGGAAACCGCCGGAAAATAAAATCCGCCGGCGTCGCCTTCCAAAAGCTGGAGAAATGTTTCGAGCCCGCGCATCGCGCCGACGGTGGTCGGGGCGGTTAATTTCGCCTGTTTTTCGGTAATTTCGAGATTGTAGGATTCGTCGTCGCCGAGCTGCGGAATCGCGTTTCCGGTTGAGGCGGTTTCGATCAAAAGCTGGGCGTTTGCCGGATCATTTGAAAGATCACGCGAAAATTCAAAAATCGTCCGACCTTCGAGCCGCCGCATGACGCGGAAAATATAACTTTTCAAACGCTCGTCGGTTTTCCCCGCAACGGCGACCGCAAAAGTTTTCGTGACGGGCAATCTGCCGTTTTTCCAACTCACGTTTGCCGGAACCGGCATCAGATTGCGCCGCGCCGTTTGCAAAGTGTTTAAATCCTTTTCCTGTGAGGAAATCGTCCCCAAAAATGTTGCCAAAAGTGCGATAACGATAATAATTTTAGTAAAAATATTAAGCATAATAGAAGTTTCTTAAAAACTGTTTAGGGTCTTGGCTAATATAAAACATTGGCTTTTTCAAGGCTTTTAAATTCCCATTCGGAAATCTTTGACGCTTTGCCTTGTAAATTGCAGATCTTCAAAAACCGCTTTATTTCCTTTGCCGACAGGCGATTGCGCGCCGATGCCAATTTTGAACTCGGGCGGATATTCATTCTTAAAAACCCTGACCAATTGCCATTGTTTCCCGTCAATCGAATAATAAAACCCGACCACCTTCGTATCGGAAG
>CADEFG010000381.1 GCA_902826505.1 uncultured Acidobacteriota bacterium | reverse complement strand
AAGAAAGTTCTTTAAGCAAAATAGATGCCATTTTCCAAAAAAACTTCAAAATCTGAGTTAAATGTTGTTTTTATTGATAATTAGCGGTATAAAAAAGGCTGCAAAAGAAAACTCGATCGGCAAAAAAGCGGCGAAAAGTGACAAAAAATGGCAGAACCGGGCTGACAAAGAGTGTTAACTTTTAGAAAAAAAGATGTTAAATCAGGTTCATCGAAAATTTGACGTGGCGATCATCGGCGGCGGCGTTGCCGGAATTTCAACCGCGCTTTGGTGTGACGAACTCGGTCTTTCGGCGCTGCTTTTGGAAAAAAACGCGGAACTCGGCGGACAGCTTCTGTGGGTGCACAACGAAATAAAAAATCATCTCGGCAGAGAAGCGGAAAACGGGCGCGAGCTGCGCGACGTTTTTCTCAGACAAATCGAAAACCGTAATTTCGAATTACGTTTACGGACGCAATTTGCCGAAGTTGAACTCGAAAAAAGAGCGATCGCGCTCGCCGGTAAAACAAAATTTTTTGTCCGCTCGATTGTCATTGCGACCGGCATCAGGCGACGTAAATTGAACGTCGAGGGCGAAGACGAATTTCAGGGGCGCGGCATTATCGAATCGGGGAAACAACAGGCGGCGGCGGTCGCGGGGCAAAAGGTTTTGATCGTCGGCGGCGGCGACGCGGCGTTTGAAAACGCCTTGATTTTAGCGGAAACCGCTGCGCACGTCACGCTTGCGCATCGCCGGAAAGATTTCCGCGCCCGCCGCGAATTTATCGAACAGGTCGAAAACCACCGGAAGATCGAGATTTTAACCGAAACGGCGGTTCGGAAAATCGCGGGCGGCGGGCGTCTTGAAAGCGTCGAACTCGAAAATCCAGCCGCCCAAAAAAGACAGGTTTTGCCGGTTGACGCGCTTTTGATCCGCATCGGCGTCGAACCGAACACGGCGGAGTTTCGCGGCAAGCTGGCACTCGATAAAAACGGCTATATCGAGGTCGATCGAAACTGTCAAACAAGCCTTGAAGGCGTTTTTGCCGCGTGCGATGTGGCGAACCCGCTTGCCCCGACCGTGAGCGGCGCGGTCGGAATGGGCGCCACGGCGGTAAAAGCGATTCATTATTGGCTAAATTCTTAATTTTGTTTATAATAAGTGCACGTTTTACCCAAAAAAATGAATTTTTTCCAAATCTTTCAAATTTTTAATTGAAAGCTGAAAAAAACGCATCGGATTTATCCGTATTTTATTGTAATTTAATCTTTTCTTTATAGTGGAACGCAAAATGCGTTGGGGACTTTATAATTTTTCTGAGCCATTCTAAATTTTACACATTTCATTTTAAGGAGGAAGTATGAATTTAAACATTATACGGACGAAAGTTTTTACGACCTTAGCATTGCTCGTCATTTCTTTTGTCTTAGTTGCTGATATTAATGCCCAAACAGGAACTGCATTTGTGTCCGGAACCGTTACCGATACACAGGGTAAAGTTGTTCCGGGCGCCACCGTTCGGCTTCTTAATGAGGTAAAAGGCTTTTCCCGGGTTGCAACATCAACCAGCGACGGTGCTTTCAGTTTTTTGAGTATTCCCCCGGATACATATAGTTTAGAGGTTCAGGGAAGCGGGTTTAAGAAATTTATTCAAACCGGCATCAATGCTCTGGTTGATAAACCGACCGAAATTAAGATTCAGCTCGAAGCCGGAAACATTAACGAAGTCGTTAATGTTACCAGTAACGAAATAGAATCGGTCGTTAATACGCAGGATGCCAGTTTAGGCAACAACTTTGTTTCCAAACAAATTTTAGAACTGCCGTTAGAAGGCAGAAATGTCGGCGATCTGCTGAGTCTGCAGCCCGGCGTCACACCGGATGGCTCGGTTTCGGGCAGCCGCAGCGACCAATCCAACATCACGCTTGACGGCGTTGATGTCAATGACCAGCAAAACGGCACGGCATTTACACCGGTTTTACGCGTGACACCGGATTCGGTTGACGAATTTCGCGTCACGACAACCAACGCCGATACGACCAAAGGACGCTCTTCGGGCGCGCAAATCTCGCTCTCGACGAAAAGCGGCACCAACGAATTTCGCGGCGCTTTGTATGAGTATCATCGAAATACGATCACCACCGCCAACGATTTCTTTAATAATCTGAATGGGGTTGAACGACCGAAATTAATTCGTAACTTATTTGGCGGCAGACTTGGCGGTCCGATCGTCAAGGACAGATTCTTTTTCTTTTACAATTACGAAGCGCTCCGCGAATCGCGCGAAACTCCGGTGACGAGAATTGTTCCGCTGGCAAATTTAGGTCAGGGAACGGTACGAATCTGCAGCGGCAGAGGCGCGACCGAAGCTAACCCGTGCGGTGAAGTTGATAATTTAACAGCCGCGCAGATAAACGCTTTAACAACCAACGGACAACCCGGTGGAAACCCGGTAGTTAATGTTAATCCGGCGACTTTAGCGGTTTTAGCAGGCGCCGCCGCCCGCTATCCGGCAAACGATTTTACCGTCGGTGACGGAGTAAATACCGCCGGCTATCGTTTTAATGCCAGAGTTCCTGCCGCCAACAATACGCACACGGCAAGATTTGACTGGAAGATCACCAACGATGAAAAACACACGGCTTTTTTCCGCATGATTTTTCAGGATGACTTTTTTGACGGTGC
Source organism: uncultured Acidobacteriota bacterium (assembly GCA_902826505.1). Taxonomy (GTDB): domain Bacteria; phylum Acidobacteriota; class Blastocatellia; order Pyrinomonadales; family Pyrinomonadaceae; genus JAFDVJ01. The sequence goes on along the minus strand of CADEFG010000381.1, from coordinate 2,717 downwards.
GGCGCGCTTTCCCGATACGCCGCCGGTTAAAAGAATCAGTCGTCCATATGGGATCATGGGTTCTTATTCGTGGTTGATCAAAAATAACGTTGTCAATACGTTTCGGTATGGTTTTACCCGCCAAAAATTTGAAGATACCGGCGATGCGACCGGCGACACGCTGTCTTTTCGTGATGTTTACTCGCCGCTGAATTTTTCCTATCCCTTTACCCGTCAAACGGATACGCAAAATTTTGTCAATGATTTCTCGTGGATTAAAGGAAATCATAATATCCAGTTTGGCGGCAATATCCGCATTGTTCGTAATCAGCGCAGTGATGAAGCTCCGATTCACGACGCTGCTTCGATCAACCGCTCGTTTTTTGCCAGTTCAGGTGCCGTCTTGACGAGCCCGATCATCAATACGATCAATCCGAATACGGGAGTCCGTTATACGATTGCGAGCGCCAGCGTGCTCTCAACGCGCGACGCGATGGCGGCTGTTCTGGGAAGATTCTCCGACTATGGATTTAATACAAATTTCGGAACTGACGGTGTTCCGCTCGGCGCGGGAATTGCCGTTGTTCGTAAATTTGCGACCGAAGAATACGATGTTTATTTTCAAGACGCGTGGCGAATGCGTCAGAATCTGAGCGTCACGTTCGGGTTGCGGTATGGTTTAAGCCGTCCGGTTTATGAAACACAAGGGTATCAGGCAAAACCGCATATCGGTCTCCAAGATTATCTTCAGCGGCGGATGGCGGCGGCGGCAGTCGGACAAAACTACGGCGACGAGGAATCGGAAGCGCTGACCGTCGAACTTGCCGGTCCCGCTAACGGGAAAGGCGATTATTATCCGTGGGATAAAAACAATTTCCAACCGAATGTTTCGGTTGCCTGGTCGCCCAACTTCAAGGGTGGAATTTTGAAGAAAATCTTCGGCGGCAACAGCGATTCGGTCTTTCGCGGCGGTTTCCGGATCACCAACGATTATTTCGGACAGTCGTTAGCGGTTAATTTTGACGCTAATAACACTCTGGGATTTGCGTCAAGTCTGAATATTTCGGCAAATACCTATAATGTGTCAACAAATCCGGGACCGCTTTTTACCGGATTTAATCAAACGGTTCGGAGTTTGCCGCTGCCGCCGGGATCGTCGCTGCCGACGATGCTGACATTTCCGCAGCAGCAGCCGCTCGACGATCAAAGACGAATCGAAGGCTCGTTGGACAGCAATCTGGTCTCGCCGATCAACTACCAATGGAATGTGACATACGGACGGAAATTGCCGTTCGGTATGTATGTCGAAGCGTCATATATCGGCAGAATCGCGAAAAATCTTCTGGCTTCGCGCGATATCATGACACCAAATAACATCAAAGACCCGCGATCAGGACAGACCTGGTATGAAGCCGCCGGAATTCTCGAAGGTTATCGCCGCAATCGAACTTCGGTTTTTTCAATTCCGAACATCGCGTTTTTCGATAATATTTATGCTCCCGGAAGTGTTACCGACGTGCTGTTCCCGGGATCCGGATTGACCAACACGCAATCGATTTACGGATTGATGGCGACCGACGATACGCCCGGTTGTCTTGATCCGGCACTCAATGGCTGTTACCAATTTGGAAACGACTGGACTTTTATGCAGGATCAGTTCGACCTTATTTTCGGACCATTGTTTTATAACCGGCAATACGGCGCACTTTCGGCATACGGAACAATTGCCAGCTCGGACTATCATGCCGGAACCGTGAGCGTTCGCCAACGTTTCAAAGGTTTGACCTGGGATTTCAATTACACATTCTCCAAGTCAATGGATGATGCGTCGGGCGTCCAAACGAGCGGAGTCTTCGGACAGGCATTTATTCATAATGCGCTGCGTCCGGAAGACAGCCGTTCGGTCTCTGATTTTGATGTCCGTCATATTATCAATGTCAACGGTGTTTTCGAACTGCCGTTCGGCAGGGGTAAAACCTTCTTCGGTAATATGCCGAAAGTTGCCGATGCCATCTTTGGCGGCTGGCAGCTGAGCAGCGTTTTCCGGTTCAACAGCGGTTATCCGATCTCCGGTTCGTCAGCGAATTTTGTCGATGTGGGTGGCTGGCCTACTAACTGGAATGCGAGAAGCTATGTCGTTCGCGTCAGCCCGATCGAGGCTTCTCCGAATAATACCAGCGGAGTTGGCGGAGTTCCGAATTTGTTTACCGATCGGACGGCGGCATACAAGAGTTTTCGAGTTGCCGCGCCGGGCGAAACGGGTGATCGGAATGCCATTCGTTATCCATGCTACATTGTGATGGATATAGGATTGGCAAAAACATTTCGAAGCCCGTTCGGTGAAAATCATCGGATTCAATTAAGAGTGGATACTTTCAACCTGACGAATACTCAGAAATTCACGGTGGTTGACAGTATTTTCGGATTAGATCCGTATCGGGACACCCCATCTCCGACCTTTGGCAATTTTGGCGCAATCCAAGGTTCTCCGAGAGTCATTCAATTTGCACTTCGGTATGATTTCTAATCAGAAGTTTTAACGAAAATTTGAAAGCCGAGGATTTTTCCTCGGCTTTTTTTATTTGGCGGAATTTTCGCGAATATATTTTTCGAGCGCGGATTTTTCGGCGTAATTGGGAACTTTCTCGAGAAACATTTTATATTCGGCAACTGCCCGGTCTTTTGCTCCGGCGGCGTTATAGAGAGTTGCCAGCCGTAAATGAATCTCGGCTTTTTCG
>CADEFG010000380.1 GCA_902826505.1 uncultured Acidobacteriota bacterium | reverse complement strand
TGGGTTTTCGATCAAAAGCGCGGCAAGCGCGTCGATCAAAACCGAGCTGTCGGCTTTGCGCGTTTCGTTGTTGCACAGAATCACAAAAGCGAGCGTTTCGCGTTCGTTTTTCGCGTAACCGGCAAGCGAATTGACATAAGTTATCGAACCGGTTTTCGCCAGAATTTTGCCCGCAACATTGCCCAGACGCCCGCGCAAAGTTCCGTCCGTCCCGGCAACCGGCAGCGAATTTCTGAAAATTTCCGCCGCTGTTATCTGATTTCCCGCAATTAGCGCGCGCCCCAAAGTTTCGGGCGTCACGAAATTCAGCCGCGAAAGCCCCGAACCGTCCCGGATCGATTCGGTTTCCTGAAAGCTGACGCCTTTTTCCGCGAGCCATTTTTTGAGCACCGAAGTTCCCGCCGAATCGTCGCCGCGCACTTTTTGCGCGCGCGGATTTTCGTCGGGCGCTTCCGCGCCGAACTTTTTGCCCAAGGTGCGCAAGATCAGTTCGGCGTAAAGATTGACCGAATCTTTGTTCATTTTGCGGACGATTTCGCCTAAATTTTGACTTTCGACGCTTGCCAGTTCCGCCGCCGCTGCGGGATTAAATTTGTTTTCCGATTTCCAGTCCGCCGATTTTGCCGCGCCTTCGACCGTAATTCCCTTTTTTACTAAAGCATCTTTCAAAATCCGCGCCGACCAAAGCGCCGGATTTTCGACCGCGACGCGCGCATCGAGATTTCTGCCTTCGCCCCAGACATAAATTTTATTGTTTCCGAGTCCGCGTTTTAAGCCGACCGCATCCGGCTCGCCGTTTCGCAAAGGCTGAACTTCGCTCGAAAATTCGACCATATCGGTTGCCGGTTCAACTTTCGGTTTGCCGTCCTCTAAACTGACATTGACCAGATTTTTATTGATCGAAAGCGCGCTTGCTTCGGCGCCGTAATACCACTGCAAATCGTTCCAAGTCCAGCCGTCGCCGATTGCATCGCCCGTGAAATAGCTTTCGTCGCCGACGATATTTCCCTTTATTTTTTGCAAGCCTTTCGATTTCAGCTGATTAACGAGATCGTCGATTCCCGCGTCGTTCAGATCGGGTGCGCCCTGCCCGTAAAGAATCAGATCGCCGCTCAAAGTTCCGTTTTCAATCTTGTTTGGCGAATAAACGCGCGTCTGCCAGCGAAAATCCGCGCCGAGTTTGTCCAATGCAGCGACCGAGGTGACGATCTTTTGCGCCGATGCCGGATTAAAAAGTTTCTGCGCGTCGCGCGCCGCCAAAACTCTGCCGTCCTTTAAGCTGACGACAAAAACGCCCCAGCGCGCATTCGCAAATTCGCTTTTTTCGATCGTTTCGTCGATCTTTTTGGCAAGCGCCGCATCTTCCGGCTGGTTTGAAATTTCTAAAGGTTTGGTGAGATTGATGTTTGAATTCGGGACTTCGATCGAGGTCGCCGTGTTTTGATTCGTTCCGCCGCCGGTCGCCGGATTAAAACACGCGCTCAGGCTCAAAGCTAATAAAACCAAGGCTTGCCCGATCAGAAATTTTCGATTCTTAAACAATTTCATTCGTCAAAAAACTTTTGGTCGCGCTGAATACTTCGCCGACGCTGATTTTATCGATCGTGCCGCTGCGGACGACGCGAATTTTTTCGGTCAAAGGCAGATAGGTCAGCGGCGCACGTTCGTCCATCACCAGAACCAGACCGGCGCCCGCAATCGCGCCGATATGAACGACGCCCGTGTCGTTGCTCACCAAAACTCGCAAGAGCGACGCGGCGGCAAACAATTCGGGAATCGAGAGCCGATCAAAAATCACGGTCGCGGGCGGAAAAATTCTTTCAACTTCGCCGCGCAGATCGGTTTCTTCGGGACCGAGAAAAACAATTAGCTGCGGCGGATTTTCCGTTTGCGTTAAAAGTCGGGCGAGCTCGGCAAAATTTTCCAAGCTCCAGCGGCGGCTCGGATGTCCCGCGCCCGGAAAAATGCCGACCAGATTTTCGGTTTCTGCCATTTGGTCGCGCAAAAGATTTTTGACAAATTCAACGTCCGCTCGGCGCGCCGCAATTTGCACAAAACGCGGCGCATTTTCAATATTTAGCGGCAGGAGAACCTCCAAATAACGATCCGTAATATGTTTCGATTTGTCTTCCGCCGGCGGTTTCGCGGGAAATTTCGCAAAAAAATCGAGCGAACGATTTTCGCGGTTGGCATAAAGCCGCGCCCGCGCGCCCGACAGAAACCCGAGCAGATTCGTCTCCGAAAGACTGTGCAGATCGATGATAAAATCGAACTTTCGGCGGCGAATCTCTTTGACCAGCCGGCGAATCTTCCCGATCGAACGAAGTTTGTTGCCGTCGCGCAGCTCGACGCGGTCAACAATGATCTCGTCATCGAAAACATCGGCAAGGCGCGCAACCAGCGCGCTCGATTTCCCGAGCAGCGCGGTGATGTGCGCCGCCGGAAATCTTTGGCGAATTGCCTCAAGCGCAGGCAAAGCAAGAATCACATCGCCCATCTGTCCGAAATGAATAACGAGAATACTTTGCGGATTGAAATTTTGCTCGGTCAAAACTTGTCTTAAAACTCCCGCAAATCTCTGCCCGTCATTTCGGCAGGTTTTTCGAGTCCTAAAATGCCGAGAATCGTCGGCGCGACGTCTTCGAGCGCGCCGTTGGTGCGGAGTTTCAGATCGCCGGCTCCGCGGTCGATCAAATGAAACGGCACCGGATTGGTCGTGTGCAGATTGTTCGGTTCGCCGGTCAGCAAATCAGCCATTTCTTCGCAGTTTCCGTGGTCTGAGGTGATGATCGCGACGCCGTTTGCTTCCTGAATTTTCTCGACGATGCCGCCCAGACAAGTATCCATAAACTGGACGGATTCGATGGTCTTTTCCAGGTTTCCGCTGTGCGCGACCATATCCGAAGCTGCCAGATTGACGATAAAAACGTCGTTTTCGTTGGCGTCCAAAGCGCGCAGAAACTTGTCCGTCACTTTGAAACAGCTCATTTCGGGCGACATTTCAACCGCCGTTTTTTTCAAGCTGGGAACGATCACGCGCTGTTCGCACGGATGTTCGTTTTCGGCACCGCCATTGAAAAAATAGGTGATATGCGCGTATTTTTCGGTTTCGGCGACGCGGCAGTTGAGGATGCCGTTTTCGGCAAAAACCTGCGCCAGCGCTTTTTCCTCGCCTTCTTGTTTGAAAGCGACCGGCAAATTAAAACTGCGGTCATATTCGGTCAGACAAACGGTTTCGATGTTTGGTTTGCTGAGTGAGGCAATATCGGTTTCGTCCTTGACCGAAAGCGATTTGACGAGCTGACGCATCCGGTCGCCGCGATGGTTGAAAAATATCACGACATCGCCGTTTTTTATTCTCGCGACCGGTTCGCCCAATTCTTTCTCTAACACGATCGGCTGGATAAATTCGTCCGTGATGCCGCGCAAAAAAGAACTGCGAATCGCCGAGACCGCATCGAAAGCGCGTTCGCCTTCCGAATGGACGAGCATCGTGTAAACCCGCGCCGTCCGCTCCCAATTCGCATCGCGGTCCATCGCATAATAGCGCCCGCAAAGCGTCGCGAGACGCCCGACCCCGATGTCGTGCATTTTGATCTCAAAGGCTTCGGCGTAAATATCCGCGGTTCGCGGCTGGACATCGCGTCCGTCCAAAATGCCGTGCACAAAAACATTCGTCAAACCTTCGTGTTTTGCCATTCTCAGCAAGGCGAAAAGATTTTCGGGCAGCGAATGCGTTTCGCCGTCGGATAAAAGTCCGATCAGATGCACTGCCGAATCATTTTCGCGCGCCGTGGCGAGCGCGTTTTTGATCGCCTCATTTTCAAAAAACTTGCCGGTTTTGATCGCTTCCGAAATCCGCGAAATGTCGGTTTGGACGATGCGTCCCGCGCCGATATTCAAATGTCCGACCTCCGAGCTTCCCGGCGCGTCCGGCATCAAACCGACGCGCAAACCCGAAGAGGCGAGCAAGGTGCGCGGATATTTTTCGCAGATTTCGTCATAATACGGCGTATGCGCGAGCGCGATCGCGTTGCCTTCCTTGCGCGGCGAATGTCCCCAGCCGTCTAAAATTACAAGTGCCAGCGGTCGTTTTTGTCCGTTGTTCATATTTGATTCAAGTTTCAGATTTGGTATATGTATGTCCTCAATACGCATTGGGCGCCGGTTTCTCCATCCATCTTTCGGGATGAACGAGATCGTGGAAACCGTATTTTTCGTAAAGTTGATGCGCGTCCCTGGTCGCCAGAATCCAGCGCCGAAGTCCTTGCAGATCGGGATGATTGACAATGGTTTCCATCAGCCATTTGCTTAAACCCTGCCCGCGATGTTCTTTCAAGATATAAACGTCGCCGAGATAAGCAAACGTCGCGTGATCGGTGACGACCCGCGCAAACCCTATTTGATTTTCGCCTGTATAGACCCCAAAAGGCAAGGAATTTTTTATCGCTTTGATAGTTTGTTCCATTGTACGCTCTTTTGCCCAGTAGGATTCTTCCGATAAAAACTGATAGATCGCCTTGATCTGCAGCCGATCGCGGTCAGTACTGATCGTAAATTCGCCTCGTTGCCATTCGTGATAATTATTCATTTTTGAAAATAAATTTGTGGCGCTGCCGCCATTATTATGGGCATGATTGCTTTATTCCGTCTGAAACCGCGCCTTGCAGTTCGGGCATTCGATCATTTTTTTCTTGCCCGAAAGCGGAATCACGGGGACGATAAAAAAGAGCGTCAGAAAACGCATGCCCGTTTTTTCGGTAAACTCGGCGACCGTCCCGCATTCCGAACAGCGAATCATATCGCCCGTTTTTTGTCCGCCCCAGGTGAAAAATTTTGTGCCGATGATTAAAAACATTTCAGTTGGATTTTACTCCATTTTTTGCCAAATTCACAAAAAAGGCTTCGATTTCCCTTTTCGAATGCAGTCGAATAATCGTCTTTTCCCGCCCGCCGCGTGCCAATCTTTCTTCGATTGCCGGTTTGGTGGTTTTCGGAAAATTCCAAACCCATCGGAGAAACTTCAGATCGAACTTTTCCGCACAGCCTTCGCCCATATCGGGGCGCGTCCGGTTACGATATTTGATGACCCGTTTAAAAACGTGATAAATGCAGCGCGTGCGCGGCAGATCGAGATAAATTACCGTGTCGCAAGCCGCGATCCGCAGATCCATCGTACTGCCGAAATTACCCTCCATCATGCATTCAGCACGTTTCAGCAGGGTCTTGATGATTCCCCCGATCTCCAGTGTCAGCAGTTCTCCCCCGCACCGCCGCGCGTAAATCGTAGCGGGATGCTCGACCTCGATGCCGACCGCATGGCCCCAACGGCGCCAAAGCGGCGCTATTCCTGTGCTGCCCGAACCGGTTATGCCTTACCTAC
>CADEFG010000379.1 GCA_902826505.1 uncultured Acidobacteriota bacterium | reverse complement strand
CATTGTTCCCACAATTCCGATCAATCAGACGACCAGCGCCTTATTCGTTTCCATCAGCGAAAATCCCGATTCTTTTTTTCTTTGCTTCATATAATCAATCTCTTTTAATTAAACATTTCGCAAACTACCGGCTCCAATTGCCGCAGACGCTTGAAGTAAACTTGCATTTATAAAGTGAAGTATCACCGGTTGTCCCCAGGACGGTGATCGCCCGGATCACATCGGGATTTGTTCCCGCCGGTTTTAATGGATAAACATAGATCGTTGCGCCGCTCATCAAACTTCCGGTTCCGATATTATCCGTGCCGGCGTCAACCACTTGTCCGTTTCGTCTGAAGCGCAGCGTGATTTTTTCCTCGCCGCTGCTGAGCGGATAACCACTGGTCGTATAGGACGGAACATTGATCGGCGAGGTCGCGGTCGGGGCACCGGAAACATTCAGCGGCGGGGCACCAACGACAACCTGTGTCGAAATCGGGTACATTTTCAAAACCGTGTCATCATTTGGGGTCGAAGCATCCTGCCCCTCGTCAATTAACCTGACCTGTCTTCTCGTTCGATTTATTTCGACCCGAAAAGTCTTTCGTTGGTTAAGTGCTTTCTGCCGCGCTTCGTCAAGGACATCGATGATCTTTTTGGCTTGATCGTCTGCCGAATGTTTTTGTACATTCCCAAGCCCCAAAACCGCGAAGCATGCCAAAATCACCAAAACAGCGACAACCACTAATAGTTCAGCAAGCGAAAACCCGGCTTGTGATGATGCATTTTTCAATTTATTTCTTTCTATTTTTGTCATGAAAATGAGTTGAATTGTGTAAACGAAGGACACCTCTGATGATTGTGGGACATTAAACCACACTAAATATTACCAAACAAGAATGTTAAAGTCAATTAAATTTTGTTTAACGATTTTTAATGTAATAAACGAACCGTTCTTTAAAATCCGGTAAAATTCACCGGTGATTTACAAAATCCACAGTTTGATCTTTAAGTTTATTGGATAAATATTTTGGGGAGAATCGGAAAATCGCGGACACGCCATTTTTCAAAGACGCGTAAATATTTGTCGGACTTTGTGGCAATTCGTTTTTTGAGTTTGAGACGAATCACCACAAATCAAACAGCTTGAACAAACTTCTCAAATATTCATTTTATGTTTGAAGTCTTTTTTGCAAATAATCTTTCAGAACGTCTATTCCAACCCGTTCCTGTTCCCACGTATCTCTATCGCGCACGGTAACGGCGTTGTCCTCCAAAGATTCGTGGTCGACCGTCACGCAGAACGGCGTCCCGATTTCGTCCTGCCGCGCATAGAGTTTGCCGATGCCGCCGGTGTCGTCGTAAACGGTGCGCATCGCCGGGAGCAAATCTTTTTTCAGTTGTTTGGCAAGTGCGACGATTTCGGGTTTGTTTTTCGCGAGCGGCAAAACGGCGACCTTGATCGGCGCGAGTTCCGATTTGAGTTTGAGAATCACGCGGACTTCGCCTTTTTCGTTCGTTTTTTCGGTGTAAGCGTCCATCAAAACGGCGAGCAAAGTGCGGTTGACGCCGACCGCCGGTTCGATCACAAAGGGATAAAAACGCTCGTTCGTCGCCGGGTCGAAATACGACAGATCGTCGGTCGAATCGGGATTCAGGCGTTTGCCTTCGCGGTCTTCGGGTTTCTTGGAATGCGTCTTCAGATCGAAATCCGTGCGGTTGGCAATGCCCATCAATTCATCGAATTGTTTTTCTTCATCATCGCGTTCGGGAAAAAAGCGGTAGAGAATATCAACCGTTCGCTGGGCGTAATGCGCGAGTTCTTCGGCTGATTGTTCATAAAGCTTGAGATTTTCGCGCGAAATTCCCAAACTGTCGAACCATTCGAGGAATCCGTCGATAAATTCCTGATGAATACGCGGCGCGTCTTCGGGACGACAGAAATATTCCATCTCCATCTGTTCGAATTCGCGCGTCCGGAAGATAAAGTTGCCGGGCGTCACTTCGTTGCGGAAGGCTTTCCCGATCTGCGCGATTCCAAACGGAAGTTTGCGGCGCGAAGTATCGAGCACATTTTTAAAATTGATAAAAATTCCCTGCGCGGTTTCGGGTCTGAGATAGGCAAGCGCCGATTCGTCTTCATCCGACGAAATCGCGCCGACGGTCGTCCGGAACATCAGATTAAATTCGCGCGGCTCGGTCAAATCGCAGTCTTTGCCGCTTCCGGCGTGATGCGCCGGATCTTTCGGACAATTGACGTCCTGCAATTTATCGAGCCGGAAACGACCTTTGCAGGCGCGGCAATCAACGAGCGGATCTGAAAAAGTCGCTTCGTGACCGCTGTATTTCCAGACTTGCCGATTTTGGATGATCGAGGAATCCAAGCCTTCGATGTCGTCGCGTTCGTGGACGAGCCACCGCCACCAGCTGCGTTTGATGTTGTTCGCCAGCTCGACGCCGAGCGAGCCGTAATCCCAACTCGATCCCAAGCCGCCGTAAATTTCCGACGCGGGAAAAACAAAACCACGGCGTTTAGCCAGACTGACGATCGTTTCAATATTCGGTGCTGTCATAATTCGATTTTAGATTTTAGATTTTGGATTTTGGATTTTCTTCCGATCATTGTCGATCTAAAACATTAAAGTGTAGATTTTACAACGAACGATGAATAACAAACAACGGACAAAAACAAAAAGAAAGGAAGACTCTGGCGAATCTTCCTTTTCTTCTCTTCTCTAATTTTACCCGCCCGCAACCGCTGACGGTTCAAACTTTTAATCTTGCGGAACCGGAAGCGGTGCGCCCGGCGGAACGAACCAGATCTCGTAGGTCGTTTTCAGCCGATCGGTGTTGCCCTTGATGATCGATATTCGCCGCGGATCGACGCCGCGCGTTTTGACAAGATAATCGAGCGTTCGTTTGCTGAGTTTATCGTAAGTGTTGCGCGTCACGCTGATCTTGTCCGTGCCCTGATAGACAATGATGTAAAGTTGGGCGTCCGGACTGCCTTGCAGCTGGAGCACACAGTTGTCGAAACGCGCTTTGTCATCGTCAAACGCTCTTGATTCGAATTCATCGCAGCGCAGCGCTTCGATTTTTTTAGGTCTTTCAATTTTAGTCGGAACGGAATTTTTCTGGAAACAGGTTTTTCCGTAAACATCATCCGTGACGTCGAGTTCGGCGGTAATGGTTTGTCCGCCCATGCCGGTCGTATCGACCGTAATTGCCGAGGTCCCGAGCCCGCTCGTGACCCGAACCGTGTCGGGCTAAACCGTCCAGCTATAATTAAGCGGCGTCGTCGAGCCGGTGACACTGTTAAATGCCGCAAATGTTATCAGATCGCCTTCGAGAACATTTTCCGGCGCGCTTACGGAAACGTCATACGGGCAAGGTCTTTTGACGGTTTCTTCGATGTATTTCAGACAAACGCAATTTTTGCGGTCTTTGATGATCTCAACGTCTTTGGTGTAGATTTTGCCGTTCGGAAATTCGATTTCGAGTTTGTGGATGCCCGGTTCGAGATAAAATTCAGAGGCTTCGCCAACGCCGCTCATACCTTTATAAACGCCGTCAATTTTGACGCTGTAGGCAACGGGCGTGGTTTTGACGGTCAGAATTCCCGTATTTTTCGGTCGTTTGCTTTTTTCGTCGCCGAAACCGAACGCCGAAGTCATACCCAACGTGAGCATCAGCCCGATCACAAATAAAAAATTGTATCTGATTTTTCGCATTTCTTTATCCTCTAAACTTTTGATGAAAGCGATCCCTGCTTTGAAACCGCTTTCGTCAAAAAAATTCAAATCTTAATTCTCGGTCGTCTCCGCTTTCTTTTTACCGAACTTGCGGCGCGCCGCCATTCCGATTCCCGCGAGTCCCGTACCGAACAAAAGAATCGTCATCGGTTCCGGCACCGGTTCGGGCGGTGGAGTCGGGGTCGGCGTCATCGTTGGCGTCGGCGTCGGGGTCGGCGTCGGGGTCGGTGTCGGAGTCGGTGTTGTCGTCGGGGTGGTCGTTGGTGTCGGCGTCGGCGTCGGCGTCGGCGTATTGTCCTTATCGCGTTTGATCAAAAAGGCGAGCGGAATTGCCGCCAATCCCAACAAAGCCCATTTTGGAAAACCGCGTCTGACGACATCTTCCTGAACTGCTTCATCCTGACAATCGCAAACTTCATCTTCGACAATATCGGTTTTTGTTTCCGTAATCACGCGGTCGTCTTGCTGCTGTGGAGTCTTTGTCGTATCATCGCCATCATCATCGCCAAATAAAATCAAATCGTTTACCAGCCGCAATTGCGCAAATGCACCAGTTTTAGCATTTCCCGGTTTGACGTTGACAACCTGCACAACCTGATTAAATGTGACGGGCGCGGCGTTTGCCGAAAAGGTTAATGTCAAGATCGACATTAGGCTGAATGCCGCAAGAAAGAATCTGAACTTAAAATTTTTCATCGTTTTTACCTAACCGAATCTTTAATTCGTGTAAGAAAACCTACCTTCGCAAATCATTAAAGGCGACCTGCGGATTAAATAAATTGTCGGGGCTGATGGCACAAACTATACCAAAAATTCAAATAAAATGCACTGTTTCAAGCGCAAAATATTCTAATTTTTTTCCTGAGCTAATTATTTAATACCGGCTGTTCATCACTGAAAAGTTGTAATCAATGTTTGATTCCAAATTTTATAGTTTTTTTTTCGAAATTTTCTTGTTAAATTGAAAATAAAAACGCGCCCTCAGTAAATAATGTTTTTCAAATTCCCGAAAAGCGGAATTTCGTTCGGGTAAATGATTCGCGGGTCAACCATGGCAAATACTTTTTGCGGGCGGCAATTTAAAAACCGAAAGAGCGCCGGGAATAAATCACCAACGCCCTTTCGCGGCTGAACCGTTCAGCCGTTAATCGATCAGTTTCGAAACCTTATCAATTCCGGCGCGGCATAAAGGCGTTTCTATATATATAATTAGCAACGCGTCGTCCCTGCGTAATTCCTTCGGTCTTGTCGAAAGACCAGTGGATGCCGAGGTAAATCCGGCTCTGACCGTTTTCCTCTTCGGCATCGGAAAGTCTCGAAAAATGACGCGGGATAAGCTGCCGCGTATTTCCCTGGTTATCTATCGTCTCGCCGTTGAACTCGTCTGAAACAAAAGTAAATGAAATGTGGTCTGTCCCGTAAAAATTACGCAAAGTTTGGAAAAGTGCGCCGCCGAAAACGGCGTGTCCCGAAGGATATGCCGGGAAGGGCGGCGTGAAATTCGGACCGGTCAGGTTGCTCGCCGGTGCGCCGAGCGGCGAGAAAGTCGGATCGCCGACCGTATCGGGATTACCATCACCCGAACCGGTCGGACCGGTTCCCGCATCGGATTCGCGGATGCCGCCGATCGGTCGCCAGAACGCATAATGATATTTCGACTCCCAAG
>CADEFG010000378.1:1796-5408 GCA_902826505.1 uncultured Acidobacteriota bacterium | reverse complement strand
CCTTGCCGCCGACAAATTGCGGCGCGTCCGAATCAACCCTTGCCGAAACCTCGAATTCGGGACGGCTAAATTCCTGAACGTTAAATTGATGATAGGTCGAATAGCCGTTGTTGGCGGTCAGAATCTGGATATTCGCCATGCCGAGATTCATATTGTCGGTCAGTTTGAATTTGAAATCGAACGCGCCGAACGCGTTGACGTTTGCCGTGCCTTTCGTGATCTCGTTGCCGCGCGAATCCGACACCGTATAATTGATGCCGCCGCCGGCGCGGTCGCCGAGCGGTTGAATGTCGCCGAGCTTCGCGCCTTCGTAAAAACGCATATAGCCTTTGATGGAAACTTCTTCTTTCGGGCGATACATTTTGCGGTCGTCGAAAACAAACCATTTCAAACCGTCGCCGTAGCCTTTTTTATACCAGTTGCCGTAATCGTTCCAGTAATAATCCGACGCTTCGGGCATAAACGCGATGTCTTTGCCTTTGCGGGCGATCAGCACATTCTGCGCTTTTTGCGATTGCGTATCGGGCAGCGGCAGCCGCAAAATTCCGTTTTCGGTCGTTTGACTCGACGCTGCTGCTTCGATCGTTTCGGTTTCCTCGACCGCGCCGTTTTCGTCAACCGATTCAACTTCGGTTTTCGGTTCTTCCGCGCTTCCCCAGCTCCAGAGCCATTCCCACCACGATTGATTGTTCGGTTCGTTTTCGGAAACGGTTTTACCGGTCGGCGTTTTGCCGTTCGGATAGATCGAAAGCTCGACGCCCGAGAGCGGTTTGCCGGTTTTCAGATCGGTCGCAAAACCGACGAGTTCTTCGTTATCGACAAACGCATCGAGCCCGATGTTCGTGGATTGCGCCCAAACCGTGATCTTTGTGCGGTCGTATTTATCGCGTTTGACGGTCGGTTCGATCTCGATGATCGCGTTGCCGAAACCGCCGTCCAGCGCTTCCGAGAGATCGATCCGCGTTTCGACCATTTCGTCGGGTTTGGTCTGGATCGGCAAAGTTTTATTGACGACGATCCGTCCGGGCATTTTCTGACGTTTTTGCTCGTCGTAATACTGGTAGCGCATATACTGCCGAAAACCTTCCCAATCCTGCGCCGTGACGGCGGTGATTTTGACCTTGACGCTCGGCATATTCGTCGAATAGATCGAATAGGTTTGCTTGGCGGTCGGGTCGAGAATGATAAAACTGCCGCCCTGCGAATAAAGATTCGATTGCGCGCTGCCGACGTTGAAAGTTGCCGTCGCGGGTTTGTCGAGCAATTGCCCGAACGTGTCTTTGATCTGATTTTCGAGCGTCACTTTATAGACGGTGCGTCCTTTTTTATAGCCCTGAAAATAGAGATAATTGCCGCTCGGGTAAACGCTCAAACCTTCGACCGGCGGTTCGATCTTAACCATCGATTTATCAAAGGTCGCGCCGTCGATCGGGTTCGTGAACTGCATATACCAGCTATCCGTCGGCGCACAGGTTTTACTGCCCTGATAACCGCACCAACCGGTGACATATTTCATCGCGCCGTAGGTTTGAAAACTGTAACTCTGATCTTTGACGGTCGGTAACGGACCTTCCGCAGACGGCGTGCCTTTCGGAATATTGACGACGATTCCCGAAGCGGCGGGCAGCGCGTCCTTTGTCAAACCTTCGTTCGTCAAGGCGCGAAAAGCGAGCCACCGGCGCGGCTGCGCTTGTTTGGCGTAATACGAAATGCTGCCGTCCTTATCAATTTCTTCCTGCGTCGCCAATCTCAAGGTCAGAGGTTTTCCGCCGCCCGTCGCTTTGATCGCTCTTAAAACGGCTTCCGGATTGATTTCCTGGTCGAACGAAACAAACATCAGCGCCTCGCGGCTCGTCACCTGATTGGCGGGAATCATCGTTTCGACCTTCGGCGGCGGCGTTGTAAAAGTCCAGGTGACGTCTTTTTGCAAAACCTGTCCGGTCGCGCTGCGCGTGCCAGCCGCGACGCGCGCCGTAAATTTCGTCGCCATCGGAAAACGTTTCGTCGTGTCGAACATCAGCGTTTTGGTGCCGAGCCAGCGCCATTTGCCTTCGACCTGCGGCGTCAGTTCGAGCGGCACGACCTTTGCGGCTTCTTCCTGCGAGGTGACGGCAACCATCGGCTGCGAAAACGTGACGTTCAGATCGGGCGCGAGCGGAATTTCGCCTTCGGGCGAAAACCGAACCACTTCGAGCGGAATTTTTGCCGCGTCGATATTGGTCGGGTTGAGCTGATCGGGCGCGGGAAATTTGACGGGAATCTGTTTGCCGGTTTTCGGCGCGGGCAACGTGCCGAGCCGTTTATTGAAATCTTTTTGGTCGTCCTGTTCCGGTTTGATCTCGGGAATCCGCTTCAAGAGCGAAGTCGTGTCACCGTCAGAAAGCGGATTTGTTTCGGGAAGCATTTGTTTTTCACGCTTTTCCGCGCCTTCTTCGCCTTCCGACAGGCGAAACTGCAAACCATCGGGTAAATTTACGTTCATATTCGTTTTTGTCGTCGTTGTTTTCGCGTTTGTTTTCTGGGCATTTGCCGAAATGACAAAAGGCGAAATCACATTCAGATACATTCCAAAAAGCAATAACCAAGAGACCAAATTTCTCATTATTTTTATCTTCCTCACGCTAAATGTTAAGCGAGCATTTGATAGAACATTTCGCGTCCATCTTACTCTAAATTTTGATTTGAAACTAGCTTTCTGGAAAGCCCGTTCGTTTTCTGAACGCTTGCCGGCGGAAAAACTTGCAAAGGTTTTTCCACCGGCTTAAATTTTCGCCGCGCGATTTGCTTTTTACTATTAACTAATTTAACTTTCCTGTTATACTTAAAGCGGAATTTGCAACTTTGCGAAACGGGCTGTCGTAAGGTTTTCCGTCATAAAAGTCTTTTAAGACGATTTTTTTCAGGAGTTTGAATAGAAAACGATGGGATTGTGGGCAAGATTAACACGAATTTTCAGAGCAAGTACAGGCGCGGCTTTGGACAAGATGGAGAACCCTGAATTGGTTTTACAGCAAACCATTCGGGATATGCGCGACCGCGTGCCTGAACTCAATAACTCCGTCGCACAAGTGATGGCGACCGAACGACTTTTGGCGAAACAAAAAGAAAATCTTTCAAGCCAGGTCGTCGATCTGGACTCAAAAATCAAAGCGTCGGTCAAAATGGGACGCGACGACATCGCAACCGCTTATATCGGTCAATTGCAGCAGGCACAACTCGATCTCGAACGCACCACCGTCCAGGCTGAACACGCTTCGATCGCCTCGAAACAAGCCTTAAAAGCACGCGATAATTACGTGCTGAATATGAAGAAGCGGACCGCCGAAGCGATGCAGCTGATCAGCGCCGCCAAACAAGCGAAATTACAGGAACAGCTGGCGCAGACGATGGAAACCTTCGACATCGGCGACGATGCTTCGACGTTTAACGAAATGCGCGAAAAGATCGATCGCCGCGTTGCCGCCGCCGAAGCCAAACTTCAGCTCGGCTCGAGCTCGGTGGACGCGCAGATGCAGGACATCGAACGCGAAGCGATGGATATTCAATTGCAGGACAAACTGCTTGAATATAAACAGTCGATGGGACTTCTCGGCGCGGGCGGCAATAACGCCG
>CADEFG010000378.1:0-1786 GCA_902826505.1 uncultured Acidobacteriota bacterium | reverse complement strand
ATGTTCTCGATCAGGATTTGTTGAACGGTGTCAACGATCTCAACAAATCAAATTAATTTTCAGCGAGCGGCGAAACTTAGCAGGGCGTTTTAGCATCTACAATATTTATGGCTGATTTAGCGAAGTATCAACAAGAATTTAATAGATTTAACACAAAATACGTCAAGGAAGCGGTCAAAGAACCCGTTAACTTCTGGGGTTTAGCCGGTTTTCTGGTCGCCGCCGCTTACACCGGAAGCATCATTCCTCTGTTTATCGCCCTGATCTTTGAAGCCTTTTATCTCGTCGCTCTGCCGATGGTTCCCGCTTACCGCCAACTCGTCAATAACCGCGAAAAGGAAAGATTCCGCGCTTTAAACAAAGCGACGCGCGAGAAATTGATCAAAAGTTTTACGCCCCGGGAGCGCGAAGCGGTCGAATATCTGCGCTGGCAGAAAGATAAAATTCAGGAAAATTATCATAAATTTACGGGCGCCCGCGAATTGCCGACAAACCTCCGGACACTCGAACAGCGCTGGGAAGATTTTGTCGATCTGCTGGACGTTTACCGCCGCCGCAAACAGCATTTGAAATCGATCAACCGGCAAGCCGTGCATAATCAGCTCGCGCAGGCTTTTCGCGCCGCCGAAAGCTCGCCCGACGAAAAAACGCGGCGGATTCAGCAAACCAACGTCGAAATCCTCAAACGCCGCCTGGCTTCGTTCGACGAACTCGAACGGAGCGTCAAACTCGTCGAAGGACAGCTTCAATCGATCGAGAATTTCTTCGGCTACTTAAACGACGAGATCGTCACGATGAGCACGCCCGAAAAATTCTCGCTGCTCGATTTCGAACAGCTCTCGGATTCGATCGCGATGACCAAACAAATGCTCGACGCAACCGCCGATTCGGTCGGTGCGCTCGATTCCTACAACCGCGAAATGGGCAACTACGAACTTTTGCCCGAAGCCAACAGATAATAAACGGAAAATCAATTTCGTCAACAGGCGCGAAGCCAAAACTTCGCGCCTGTTTTTTGTTTATTGGATAGTGATGTCCGTGCTGACGCCCCATTGCTGAATGATGGGCAACCCATTACTGCTTTGCAGAATATACCAAACGCCCTGCGACGGACGAAAGACGGCAACATCGACTTTCCCGTCGCCGTCATAATCGCCAACCGCGGGCTGGTCTTCGCTGACGCCGAATTGAGTGCTGATGACAGTGCCGTCCGAACTATTTAAGATAAACCAGAGACCGTTCGACGGACGAAAGACGGCGAAATCGGTTTTGCCGTCGCCGTCAAAATCACCGGCGGCGGGCTTATCGCCGCTCAAACCGAATTGAACCGTCTGCGCCGATTGATCGAAACTCCGCAAAACCCACCAGGTTCCGTCTTTCGGTCGAAAGATCGCAATGTCGGTTTTGCCGTCGCCGTCGAAATCGATCTTCGGTTTCTGCGTCAAACCGCCGCAGGAATTAAGTAGAATGGTTGTTCCCAGACTGCCCGAATTGACGGCGATGTCAGTTTTACCGTCAAGATTAAAGTCGCCCAGAACGGGTATCGGAAAAAAAACCGTGACCCCAAAATTTCCGATCGCGGGGTTGAATTTACCGGTGCCGTCGCCTAAAAGAATAGAAAAATTTGATGGCGATATGGCGGTGTAAACCAAATCCAGTTTTCCATCACGATTAAGGTCACCCGCCTGGACAGCACCGTTGCCGCTGAGTGTTTGAGACGACTGCGGAGAAATAAATCCGCCATTTCCGGTGCCTAAAAAAACTTTCACCTGACTATTTCCGTTTC
>CADEFG010000377.1 GCA_902826505.1 uncultured Acidobacteriota bacterium | reverse complement strand
ATCACGAGAAAGGCTTTATTTCGCCGGCACAATTTATCCCGATCGCCGAAAATTCGGGTTTGATCATCCCGATCACGACCTGGATTTTAAAGGAAACCTGTGCCCAGCTTGCCAAATGGCAAAAGATTTCCTACGCACATCGCGAGCTTATCGTGAGCGTCAATATTTCCGGCAAACATCTGGCATTTCAGAGTTTGCTGATTGATGTCGAAGATGCGCTTGAAAAAGCCAAACTGCCGCCCGCTTTTTTGAAACTCGAAATCACGGAGAGCGCGGCGATGGAAAATGCCGAACAATCGATTCGAATGCTTTCGCATCTGAAAACGCTCGGCGTGCAGCTCTCGATCGACGATTTCGGGACGGGTTATTCGTCATTGAGTTATCTGCACCGGCTGCCTTTCGACACGCTCAAGATCGACCGCTCGTTCGTCAATTCGGTCGGCGAGAACGGCGAAGATTCCGAGATCCTCCAAACGATCATTTCGCTCGCCAAAAACTTGAAGATGCGCGTCATTGCCGAGGGCATCGAAACGGAAAGTCAGCTCAATATTTTGAAAAACCTCGGCTGCGATTACGGGCAAGGCTATCTGATGGCGCGTCCGCTGCCGAAAGATCAGATCGAAGAATTGCTCCACATCAAACAATTCTGGCTGCCCGTGCCGAAAACCGAAGAAACCGCCGCTCGTCAAACAAATTTTTCAACCGACGAGAATATCGGTGTTTTTTAAGCCGACTTTAGGCTCCAGAACCTTTCGAATTAATTTTTACTGCCACCCCAAAAGCAAAAAGGTCAAAGTTTCTATAGAAACTTTGACCTTTTTGCTTTGACCTTTTACCTCAACAACCTTTAACCTTTATATTCGTCACAAAACTATAGGTGAGGTAAAATAACGCGAAATGATTTACAAACTATCTTTTGCTTTTTTGATTTCTATGATGCTGACTGCAAATATATTTGCGCAAACCAAATTAAATTATCCGGACACCAAAAAAGTTGATCAAATCGATGAATATCACGGCATTAAAGTCGCCGACCCGTATCGGTGGCTCGAAGAGGTCGATTCAGCCGAAACAAAGGCTTGGGTCGATGCCGAAAACAAAGTTACGAATGATTATCTGGCAACAATTCCGCAGCGCGAACAGCTCAAAAAGCGGCTGACCGAGCTCTGGAATTACGAAAAATATTCCGCGCCCTTCAAAGCCGGAAATCACTATTTCTATTATAAAAACGATGGTTTGCAGAATCAGTCGGTTTTGTATATCGCCGATTCCGTGACGGATGCGGGACGTGTTTTTCTCGATCCGAACAAGCTATCGCAGGACGGCACGGCGGCGCTCGCCGGGATTTCGTTCACCGATGACGGCAAACTGATGGCTTATGGTGTCGCGATCGCGGGTTCGGATCGCAGCGAATGGCGGGTCAAAGATGTCGAAACCGGTCAGGACTTACCCGACCTGATGAAACCGAACCGGCAAGGCGGATTTTCTTGGTTAAAGGACGGGTCGGGCTTTTTTTACAGCCGTTTTCCGGATGCCGAACAAGGCAAAGAACTAAAAGGCGTCAATTTCAATCACAAACTTTATTTTCACAAACTCGGCAATCCGCAGTCGGAAGACGTTCTGATATACGAGCGTCCCGATGACAAGGAATTTTTTATCAGCGGTTTTGTGACCGAGGACGGCGATTATCTGATAATTTACGTCGGCAAAGGCACATCACCGAAAAATATGGTTTTCTACAAAAGTTTGAAGGATTTTAACCCGAAAACCGGTTTAAGCGATAATTATATTTCGGGTGTTGACATCAAGGGCAATGACGAAAAAGCGTTGACGGCGCGGCGCAACGCGCAGATCCATCCGCTTGTCATGGAGCTTCGTGCCAATTACAGTTTTATCGGTAACGACGGACGCAATTTTTATTTTTTGACCGACGACAATGCGCTGCGCGGAAAAATCGTCATCGCCGATACGATGTCGAAACTCGGCAAATGGAGCGATGTCGTCAAAGAATCGGCGGAAACGCTCGGAAGTGTCGATTTTATCAATAATCAGTTTGTTTTGAATTATCTTAAAGACGCTTACACGCAGATCAAAATCCACAATCTCGACGGAGAATTCGTGCGCGAAGTAAAACTTCCGGGCATCGGTTCGGCGGGCGGATTCGGCGGGAAACGCTACGATACCGAAACATTTTACAGTTATTCAAGCTACAACGCTCCGCCGACGATTTACCGTTACAATATGAAAACCGGTAAATCGAAATTGTTCCGTCAGGCAAAAGTCGCTTTTAACCCGAAAGACTTCGAAGTCAAACAGGTAAAATATGCGAGCAAAGACGGCACGCCGATTCCGATGTTTATCGTCCATAAAAAAGGCATCAAGCTCGACGGCAATAATCCGACCTTGCTTTACGGTTACGGCGGTTTTAACATATCAATGACACCCGGCTTTGCGGTTTCGCGGATCGTCTGGTTGGAAATGGGCGGCGTGCTGGCGGTTGCCAATTTGCGCGGCGGTGCGGAATACGGCGAAGCGTGGCACGAAGCCGGAACCAAACTCAAAAAACAGAACGTCTTTGATGATTTTATCGGCGCAGCGGAATTTCTGATCGCCGACAAGATCACGAACCCGAAAAAACTGGCGATTCAGGGCGGCTCGAACGGCGGATTGCTGGTCGGCGCGGTTTTGAATCAGCGCCCCGAGCTTTTTGGCGCGGCACTGCCGGCGGTCGGTGTGATGGATATGCTTCGCTTTCCAAAATTCACGATCGGCTGGGCGTGGACATCGGATTACGGTTCGCCCGATAACCTTGATGAATTTAACGCGATCTTCAAATATTCGCCTTTGCATAATATCAAATCCGGCACAAAATACCCGGCTGTTTTGGTCACCACGGCTGATCATGACGACCGTGTTTTTCCCGCACACAGCTTTAAATACGCGGCAGCGCTCCAGGCGGCGCAAGGCGGCGATGCGCCGGTTTTGATCCGCATCGAAACCAAAGCCGGACACGGCGCGGGCAAACCGACCGCCAAAGTCATCGAAGAAGCTGCCGACATTTACGGCTTTTTGATAAAGAACCTTGGAATGTAAGTTTTTTGAAACCGCGAATCAGCACGAATGAATTTGAGGACAATCTCATTTGTTTCGGGCGCTTGCTTGTTGATTTGCGGTTTCGTTTTTTTGACCGGATTTCGGGGCAAAACAAAGATTTTGCACCAAATGTGCTTTGAATCACAGATTTTTTCTTGGCTTGTGGTAAAATTTCCTTATGAAAACAGCTATATTCCGCCATGCGAACGGCGATATTGAAAAAAAGCATTTTATCGGTGCGCCTTTAACCCGGCGTTTTGCATATAAAAAGGACGAACGAGGAAGCATCATCGGTCGCATCTATTTTCAGATCGATCCCGATCAGAACCTCCGCGCCGACGTGATCAACTACAGCGAAATAACCGCGCCGGCGCGTCAATAATTCTACCCGAACCAAATGCTTCGATCCTCCAACAACTAAAATTTAAGCGAAAATATCGGCGATGATTCCCTGCCCCAGCGGAAAATAATGTTTCCCCCAAATCTATTAGTCCGAAAGAATTTCCCCAGAAAGTCTTGTTCTTAACACCAATTTACGATCCGCTTTCCGACCCGGTCAGCTAAAAATTCTGAACGCTTTTCATTGTTTAAAACAACTGAATTACTATCAGAGCAAATTTTTCTTGACTTAAATTGCCGACTTGGAGTATTAATAAAACACGAAACGCAAAAATTTTACCGATAATTCAAACTGATGAAGTTCGGACTCCCTTTTCTCAAAGCTCCTTTGATTTTCGCTGGCACGAAGGCAATCTCCTCCGCACCGAAATCGAAGTGTGCCGCAAATATTACAAATCCAGTCCGATCAACTGCGGTTCAAAACCGCGATGCTTGCCGGATGCGGTTTGTTCGAAAACCTGAAAAGTCAAAAATTCCGAAGGGGCTGGTCAGCAAAGATGCCGATTTCCTGCCGACTGATTCCGTTAAACCTTAAAACAAAAGCAAAACATTAAAATGCCTTGAAGCTTTACCCCCAGGGCAAGGAAATTTTATATGATGCTAAACTCAATTGATGAAACCGAAGTTACTGAAAAGATCCCAAATTCGACCGAGCAGAGATTGATTCAATTTATGACCGATTGGGGAAATATCTCCGGCAGCCGCGACTCCGAAACGCTTGCCGAGATGCTTCCCGATGATCTCGTGCTGACGATGGCAGACGGTTCGTTTTTGACCAAAGCGCAGTATCTCGACGGCTTCAGAATGATTCCTGCCGACTTCACGATTACCGACTTCGACCAAACCGCGACAATTTATAACGAAACGGCAATCGTCACGGCGCGTTATATTTTTGCGATCGGCGGCAACGTCACGCCGATGCGCTACACGACGACCTTCATCAAACGCGAAGGACGCTGGCAGCCCGTCGCTTTTCACAGTTGTCCGGTAGCGAAGAGTTAAGTTATTTGAGGATTTGGAGCGCAGAATGTTCCGCGCTCCGTTTGTTCGCTGTTTCTTATCCGAAACCAGCGTTTGTTTTAGCAAGTAAAATTCAACTGGGAGTTTGGTTGATTTCAATCTGAAATCCGTCATTGACTTATTCGACCGCGAAGCTGATGTTGACGACCGCCGTCACGTCTTTGTCGATCGAGGAAGTGTCGCTGATGCCGGAATCGGAAACGTCCTGCGAATCGGCGCCGGTAATCTGCATGACGCCCATTTTTGCCGAACGCAGTGTGCCGACCCGGTTGCCGGTGCTGGCGGCGATCTTTTCGGCGCGGGTTTTCGCGTCTTTTGCCGCCTCGCCGAGCATCTCGACCTTTAAATCGCCGAGCGCCGTGTAGAAATACTTCGGCGGACTCGATTCGAGCAAAATTCCCTGATTGATGAGTTCGGTCGCTTCACGCGCGATCTGCGCGATCCTGTCAACGTCGCTTGATCTGACCTCGACTTCCTGCCGCAATGTGTAGCCGGTGATCTCCGTCGTTTCATTGCCGTTTGTATCGCGTGAATACTGCGTCGTCGAGGAAATCGAAGAAACCGTCATCTGATTTTCGGCGATTCCCTTGCTCACCAGATATTGTTTGATGCGCGGGACGTTCGCCGACAGTTGGCTGTAAGCGTCCGCCAGTTTCGCCGATTGCGACGAAATTCCCGCGCTCCAGACGACCAAATCCGATTTGATGCGTTTGCGCGCCGATCCCGTCACGGTGACCGCTTCTTCGCCGCTTTTCTTACTCACGTAAGACCAGCCCAAAATCATTGAAGAAATGACCAAACCCACTGCCAGAAACAATCCGGCGTTCAAACCATTATTATTTTTTTCCAAGTTCATATCTACATCTATATTTATCATACATATTACCATCAAAAATT
>CADEFG010000376.1 GCA_902826505.1 uncultured Acidobacteriota bacterium | reverse complement strand
AAATTCCTTTTACTTTTTCAAAATCTTTTCCAAGTAATTTTTCAATCTCGGTGTTATTTTGAAAATAGCTCGTTGTCTTTTTATTTCTGTGTCTTTCAAATTTGACTAATTCCATAAAAGCCTTTTCTGGCTTTTCCAGTAAAAAATGCAACCATCTTTCAATCCAATCTTTTTCAATAAAGGATTTAGCAAAATCATAAAGATGAGTAGCTATTTTTTCATCTAATTTTTCCTCCATAAAATCTCCGTGTTTTCTGTGAACTCTGTGGCAGAATCCTTTTCCTAAAGTTTGAGTCGTAAAATTACGGGTTCCTTTAATTTGTCGGCGGCTAATTTGCCGTCTTTGTCCATCAATTCATATTGGCTGTTGGCGATGTAATAAAAATCGCTGCCGACAATGACGCCTAAGGTCGGTTCGTTAAAATCCGCGTGGTTGGCTTCGAGCGTTTCGCTTTTTGTAACCGCGCTGAAATCTTTGCTGAGAAAAAACCTCGCGACGCGGTGCGGGTTAAAACCGTTTTGAATCGCGATCAGATTGCCGCGATGAAAATACATTCCGTCAATCGCGATCGGGTTCGTGTCGGCGTCCATCGCAAGTTGCAAAATCTTTTTGTCCGCCATCGCGATTCGGAAAATCCCTTTTGAATAATCGGCGGCGAACAAAAACTTTTCGTCGGGCGAAAAAGCCAAACCTTGCAGTGATGCGAAAAGATCGCTCGTCAGAAAAACTTCGAGCTCGTCTTTTTTTGATTCGATTCGATAAATGATTGACGCACGGCTGTCGCTCGCGAAAACGTCGCCGTTTTTTGCAATCAGCAGATCGCCAAGCACGTGTTTTGCGTCCGCGTTCGGCAAAAGATATTTCTTTAGAAGTTTTCCCGTTTTCAAATCATATTTGAAAACGCCCGAACGACCGTCGTCGGTTTTTAGCGAATCGGGCAGCATTTGCGCAAACGCGCTTGTCGTGACCCATAAAACGCGCCGCTTTTCGTCAACGCGCATTCCCGAAACGCTCCATAAACCATCGGTTTCAAGCGAAAAATCCGAGACTTTGCCGCTCGCGTCAATCGTGACGATCTTATGTTTATGAACGCTGCTCACAAAAAATCGCTTTGAAGCTTTGTCGTAAGCGATGCCTTCGGTGATCAAATCTTTGTTTGGAATCGTGAAAGCCCGCTGGCTTTGATTAACGGCTTTTTGATTGAGCGCGAACTCAGTTTGAATCGTCTTAAAACGCTCGCTGCCGAACAAAGATTTAAAATCGTCGTCCTTTTCGACGGCATAAAACAGATCCATTTTTGCCAGTCTTTCCAGAATCGCCAAAGCTTCGTCGGGTTTGTTATTGAGCGCGTAGGCATCCGCCAAATTATACAAAAGCCGCGCATGTCCGGGACGCAGATCGCTTGCCCGCCGCATATTTTCGAGAAATTTTGCGTAATCCTGAGCTTTATAATCCGCCGCCGCCTGCCGTTCGAATTTGACGCTCTCGCGCATTTGATCGGCGGTTTGCGCGTTCATATAAAATGCAAAAATCAATAAAAAAAAGCCGGTTGCAAAAAAACGTTTCATTTCTAATTACTCCTTTTTCAATTCTTCGCGCAGCTCCATCAAAAGCAGCCCAAGCATATTTCGACCGCTCCCGTCGCCGCCGTCGCCCCAATATCTGTCGTTTGCCGTGTGTTCGACCAACTGAGCGGCGCCGGTTTCGAGCAAAATCTTTTTCAACTCTTTGTGCTGAGTAAATTTTGCCCGCAGCGCTTCGCGCATAATATCGTCTTTCACTTCTTCCCAATCACGGCGCAACGGAAACTTGCGGTTTCTGCCAAGATTTGCCGCGTCTTTCGGAGTCGGCGCAATTCGGACTTTTTCTTCAAATTCCGTGCCGTCGAATTTTTGCGCTTGAAAATAATGTTCGCTCGTTTTCCAAACTTTGTCCTTCAAATAAATATGGTGGCGTGAAAAGTTTGAAAAACAGCCGTATTTATTCGTCGGCAGATAAAAATTGATGACGTTCTTTTCCATCATTTTCTCCTTTTAGGCTTTTTACCCAAAAGCCTAAAAAATTCATAAACCTAAAAAATATTTGATTAAATGAAGATGATCTTCAAAAAATTCATCTTCTTTTTCGCCGAGTGCCGAGAGCGGCAGCCAGAAGGCTTTTGCCGCGTCGTCGCCGCCTTTAACCTTTGGCAGACCGTCTTTGAGATCGGGCGCGAGCTCGATAAAATACGCAAAAGTGACGGTTCGCCCGCGCTGCGAGCGTTCGGGATAATCGAAAGCGTGCGAACTTTTGATACTTCCACGCAAAACCTGCGCCGCAACTTTGATCTGCGTTTCTTCTTTCAATTCCTTGATCGCGTTATCTTCGAGCGTCAGACCGCTTGCCAGAAATCCGCCCGGCAGCGCGAGAAGTCCTTTGCCGGGCTGATGACCGCGCCGGATGACCAGCACGTGACCGCTCTGGACGACGACCGCGTCGGTCGTGATAAAAGTCGCTTCAAAAGGTACGCCGACAAAGCGCGTGTCGGCTTTGTATTTTTGCAGATACTGAAATTCTTTTTGGAGCTTCGGAAAATCTTCGGTTTGCCGGAAAACTTCGAGCGCGGTCGCGACTTGCGGCGGCAAAAGTTCTTTCCAGTCCGGACTTTCGGCGAAAAACTTCTCGCGGATGTTTGAAGCGTTCAAATTTAAAAGCTTTTTGTCCGACGAGTAAAATTCCTCGAACTGCCACTGCGGAAAAAGATTTAAATAATATGAACTGCGGTCTTTGAAAAACCCGACGATCGCGATCCGGGCGCTTTCATTTTCGTCGGTTTCCGTAATTTCGCCGACCAGGTTTTGGACTTCCGCCGTCCACACGTGATCGTTATACGGGTAATCGCGCACCGCTCGAAAGATCAAACGTTTCTCGTCTTCGGGAAAACAGGCGCGGATGATTTCCTCGCGCATCGCGGGCGTGAACGGATTTTTCACGTCGGACGCGCTGCGCGCCGAGCCAAGAATGACAATGACTTTTTCGGCTAAACTTAAACTATGTCGGATTAGATTTTGATGTGCTGAATGGAATGGCTGGAAACGTCCGATGACGATTCCGAAATCGTATTTTTTCATCTTCTAACACTCCTCGTGTTCTAAATTTTCGTCGTTCTTCCTGAACGACTACTTTTTCAACATAACCCACAACGAAATCTATTGCAAATATGTTTGCTGAAATTTACACTGTAAGTGCTCTTTAGAAATTCGCATATCGGTTGAACATTCTGAATAAAATCTATGAAATTAACCCTTGAGCGACAAATTCCGCTCGGTTTTATCATCGCAATTTTCCTGTTGGCAATTATTTTGTTTTTTGCCTTTCGCAGTATGAATTCGATAAATGAGGCATTGAAGTATGAAAAACATACGCAGGCAGTTCTTTTGCAATTGGACGAAATGCTTATTTTGATGATCAACGCCGAAACGTCGGCGCGCGGGTTTATGGTTTCGCGAGATGAATCGATTCTGGAGCCTTACAATCAAACGCAGCAAAACGTCAAAGCCGACTTTGAAAAATTGCGTAATTTAACCTTGGACAATAAATCGCACACTGAAAGAATCTCGCAACTCGAAAATATAATTAATGAAAGACTTGCGTTTTTGCAGCAATTAATAGAAACCCGCCGGATAAAAAGCATCGATGAAACGCGGGCGCAAATGGGAGCAATTCGCGGCAGAGAATTATCAAACAGAGTTCGTCAGATCATCAACGAAATGAAGGACGAAGAACAAAATCTGCTTATCGAGCGCGAAACGGAATTAAACAAAAGTCTTAATACAACCTATTTAATGCTTTACATCACAGCTTTCGCCGGGCTGATGTCACTCGGTTTTGCGAATCTGACAATTTATCGTGAAATCGGCAAACGCCGGAAAGCCGAAGAGGATTTGCGCGATACGAACAAGGATTTAGAAACGCGGGTCGAAGAGCGAACCCGCGAAATCGTCCGGAAGAACGACGAATTGAACGAACAGATAAACGAGCGCGAACAATCGGAATCCCGTCACCGGCTCGCGCTTGAAGCCGGAAACTTAGGGACTTGGATATTTGATAAAAAAACCGATCAAGCCGAAATTGACGAACGCGGACTATCGTTTTTCGGATTTACGAACGGAGATTTTGACGGCAATATTTTCAGCCGTCTCGATCCGAACGATTTGCCGAAAGTTCGGGAAATGCTTCAAGCATCGCTTTTGGAAAATAAACAATTCAATGCGGAATTTCGCGTTTTGACAACTGACGGAAAATTACGCTGGAGTCACTGTATCGGACAACCGCAAACGAACGGCAACGGCGAAGTTTTCAGAATTGTCGGCAATTGCCGCGACATTACCGAACAGCGGGAAGCCGATCACGAACGCGAAGAATTTCTCAAAAAAGAACAAGCCGCGCGCCGCGATGCGGAGATCGCCAATCGTCTGCGCGACGAATTTCTGGCGACCGTCTCGCACGAGCTCCGGGCACCTTTAAACTCGATCCTCGGTTGGGGCAGACTTCTGGAAAAAGAGGTTCTCAACCAGCAAACAACCCACAAAGCCGTTGAAACAATCGTCCGCAACGCCGAGGCGCAAAACCGTCTGATCGAAGATTTGCTGGACGTTTCGCGGATCATTTCGGGCAAGTTACGGCTGGAAATTTCCAATATCAAACCGATCGACGTGATCGAAGCCGCGCTCGAAAATATTCGTCCGGCGGCGGAAGCCAAAGGCATCGCGCTCGAAATAAAATCAAAATCGCCCGTCAGCCATATTTCCGGCGACCCGAACCGTCTTCAGCAAGTCGTCTGGAATCTGCTTTCGAACGCCATCAAATTTACACCGAACGGCGGCAAAGTGACGGTCGAACTCGAACGGATCAACGGCAGTCTCGAAATCAAAGTCAAGGACACGGGCATCGGCATCAAGGAAGATTTTCTGCCGCACGTGTTCGATCGTTTCCGGCAAGCCGACGCGTCGAGCATCCGCAAATTCGGCGGTCTCGGGCTCGGCTTGGCGATTGTTCGGCACATTACCGAAATGCACGGCGGAACGGTTTCCGCATTCAGCGAAGGCGATCATAAAGGCTCGACCTTTATCATCGAACTGCCCGTGATTACGGCGCCGCAAGTTGATGACGCAACCGACCTCCAGGAAATTTCACAAAAGATCGGATCGCAAAACGTTTCTAAAATAAGCCTTGACGGACTTTTGATTCTGGTGGTTGACGATGAAGAGGACACCCGCCATTTGCTCGTCCAGTCTTTGACCTTGCACGGCGCGACCGTCACGACGGCAAGGTCCGCCGAGGAAGCCTTGAATGAATTGCAGGACAAAACTCCCGATATTTTGGTTTCGGACATCGGAATGCCCGATGAAGACGGTTATTCGCTGATCCGCAAGGTGCGCGCCTTACCCGATGAGCATAAAAAAAATATTCCGG
>CADEFG010000375.1 GCA_902826505.1 uncultured Acidobacteriota bacterium | reverse complement strand
CAAGGTTTCGACATAGCTGATCTCGATGACGATCTTTTCGTTCGGCAAGATATTGGCGACCGATTGCGTAAAGATATTCGGGCGTTCCTGATCTAAAAGGCTCGCGGTTTTGCCGTCGATTTTCGCCTGTTCGTAAATTTGCCGCGCTTCTTCGCGCTTGCGAATTTGCCCGCGAATCGTCCGTTCGCCGATCCGCATCGTCATCTGGTCAACCGCCGAATTCGGCGAGAGCGGAAACGTGTAAACGGCTTCGACGGGTTCCGAAAAATTATTTTCGAATTCCTGCACGACCGTCACGCGGGCGAGAAAACCGCTGATCTCCGATTTGACCGAAGTGTGTTTGAGCGGACACGCGCCGCGCTGTTTGCCTTTTTTGCCGGCGGCGAAGAGCGAGCCTTGCGTCACATCTTCCTGCGCGCAGACACACATCGAACAGAGAAATACCACAAACAGTAAAGCTATATTTCGCATAAAGTTCTCCTGATTTTTATTGTTGGCTTCAGTTTTCTTAACGTCCCGAACCGTTTCCGAATTTGGATCTCGTTAAACTGAAATTTGTTTTGATAGCTGCAAAAAAATCCGCGGTCTTTTTCTGCTTAGACACCGCCAGCGGCGAAAAAGTTCCCTGCGCTTGAAAAAAAAGATTAAGGAGAATTTTTCTCAGCAGCGCCGTAAAACCTTGCAACTTGGATTTTAAAAGTTAAAAACCTTGACCTCGAAGCCAAATTAGATTAACGTTCAAACATTGCCCCGTTTTACGAAAACAAAAAACAAGGAGAAAAATTTAAATGTCTATGTTGAATGACTTTAAGGCGTTCATTGCGAAGGGAAATATCCTCGATCTGGCGATTGCCGTGATTATGGGCGCGGCTTTCGGTGCCGTTGTCAAATCTCTGACCGACGGGATTATTATGCCGTTTGTCGGACTTCTAACGGGTGGAATTGATTTCAAAAGCAAGGTTATCAATCTTGGTAAAATGCCGGTCACGAGCGGTCCGGAAATTGAGGCAGCAGTCGCCGCCAAAGAACCGTTGATTTATTACGGCGCATTTATCAACGAAATCATCACATTTCTGATCGTCGCGGTCGTGATGTTTTTTCTGGCGCGTTACGCCGTCAAATTATTTAAAGGTCTCGAAGCCGAAGCCGCCGCCGCGCCGCCGACCGGTGAAGAGGTTTTGCTGGCGGAAATCCGCGATCTTTTGAAAGACGGAAAATAATTTATTGCCGCCGAGCGCACCAAATAACCCGGAGATTTTTAATTATTTCGACTTAAATTTTTCGTGTTTTTCGGTGTGCTCGGCGGCAAACATTTTTTCGGGCGTCAGGCAATAATCAAGCTTCACGTCAAACTCGTTCGTGTCTTCGATTGCCTTGATCGGCGGGAAATAGCTCAAACCGATCTTTAAACAATCCTGGCGGCATTGCGCCAAAAATTTATCGTAAAAACCTTTCCCGTAACCGACGCGAAAGCCTTGCAGATCAAAGCACAAAAGCGGCACCAGAACCGCGTCGATCCGACCGCTTTCGACCAATTCGTTATGCGCCGGTTCGTGAATCAGCCACGCGTTTTGAACGAGTTCGGTGACGGGCGTAAATTTCAGATGTTCGATCTCGCCGGTTTCAAAATTA
The DNA here is from genome assembly GCA_902826505.1 of uncultured Acidobacteriota bacterium. Classification (GTDB taxonomy): domain Bacteria; phylum Acidobacteriota; class Blastocatellia; order Pyrinomonadales; family Pyrinomonadaceae; genus JAFDVJ01. Next base: position 3,826 of record CADEFG010000375.1, on the reverse strand, counting down.
ATACGCGGAACAAGCGTTTCGATCTGCGAGAATTCAAACCAGACGCGGTGAAAAATCAGTTTCGTGTCGATCTCGTTAAATCTTTCGATCGGCAGAAAGCAATGCAGAAAATTGATCTTCCGCAAATCGAACTTTTGGAAAAAAAGCTCGGCAATTTGCAGACTTTTTTGCTTTATTTCGGCGGGCGCGAGCGCTTTGCGCTTTTCGAGATAGATTTTGCGGAGTTCGCTTTTTTTCATTCTGAAATAAATGATAATTGATAATGGAAAATTGATAAATGTCCGTGAAAGAAAACGATTTATCAGTTTTACATTATTTTTAAACAATTTTCAGGTGAATTTACTCTTGAGTTTGACGGCATACCGGCGGCTGACGGCGAGCGTTTCGCGGTAATTTTTCAGACGCACCTGAAACGTCCGGTTAAACCAGCTTTCGATCTCCTCGATTTCTTCGAGATTGATAATCGTCTGCCGGTGAATCCGCAAAAAATGCTTTTCGGGGAGCCGATCTTCCCATTCGCGCAGAGATTTTTCAACCAAAAACTACTTGCCCTGAGCGGTCAAAACTTCGGAATAATCGCCCGACGAATTGATGTGCGAAATTTCGCAGACTTTCAGAAAAACCGAGCGGTTGCCGATTTCGAGAAAAATTCGGTCGTCGAATTCAAATGTTCTGATATCGGCTTTTTTGTCGGTTTCTTCCGTCAATCTTTCAATCGCTTTGGCGAGGCGTTCGGGGTTGACGGGTTTTAAAAGATAATCGAGCGCGTTGACCTCGAAAGCGCGAATCGCGTAGGCATCAAACGCCGTCACAAAGATCAGTTTGAAATTCTGCGCGGTTTTTTCGAGCAGCTCAAAACCGTTTTCACCCGAAAGCTGAATGTCGAGAAAAACGATCTGCGGTTTTTCCTTTTCGATCAAGCAAACGGCTTCGGACAAATTTTCCGCTTCACCGGCGACGGTGATTTCGTCAAATTCCGCGAGCAAACGGCGCATTTCCTTGCGCGCGAGCCGCTCGTCGTCAACGATGATCGTTTTGTATTTCATATTTTTCAGCCACGAATATTACGAATAAAATCATAAAAACAATTCGTGATATTCGTGGCTAACTTTCTTCCGAAATCTCGATCCGCGCCTTGACGAAATCGCCGTCCTGTTCGAGTTCGAATTTGCCGCGCGCACCGAAGAGTTTTTCCAATCTTTCCCGCACATTTTTCAAACCGATCTTGGTGCCGTTCGAGTTATGCAGATTTTCGAGCTTGCCCGAATTGGTCACTTCCAAAACCAGCCCGTTATCAAAAACCTTTGCCGAAATTTTAATTTTTAAAGGTTTCGCGCTTGTTTGCCAACCGTGTTTGATGGCATTTTCAACCAGCGGATTGAGCAAAAAACACGGCACTTTGAAATCTTCCGCTGCTTTTTCGACAGCAAATTCGATCTCCAGTTTTTCTTCGAACCGAATCTTTTCGATCGCCAGATAATTCCGGACAGCTTCGAACTCTTCGCCGAGCGGAATTTTCTTCTCGCTTTCGCCGAGCAGCGAATAACGAAGGAATTCAGAAAGCTGCGTGATCATTTGTTTGGCGCGTATTGAGTCTTCGTCAACCGAAGCGCGAATCGAATTGAGCGCGTTGAAAAGAAAATGCGGGTTGAGCTGGTAACGCAAAACTTCGAGCTGCGCTTTATTGGCGAGCGCCGCCGATTCGAGCGCGTTTTGCTGTTCGGTCTGCCATTTTTGCCAGTATTTGATGCCGAAATAAACCGCGCTCCAAGCCGTCACGGTCATCGCATAATCGAGCGCGACCTTCGGAATTTTCGGCAGATTCCGGTAAAAATCATATTCTCTGGAAATTGCCCAAACATAACCTTCTTCGATAAAAGCCCAGATCGTCCCGAAAATCAGCGACAAGCCCAGGACGATCAAAACGGTCGAGCTCAGCGAAAGCCGGTTGACCATTCGCCGGTAAATTTGCCAGAGCACGATCGTCAGCAGAAAACCGACGATCGCCCGAAAAGTTTTGATATAAAAAAGGCTGAGAAAATTGCTGGTAACGGTCAGAAAGGTGATGTAGATCATCACCGTATAGATCAGCCAGCCGCTGATTTGCAAAAACCAGAAAGACGAAAAGATACGGTTAAAGTCAATTTTCGACATTTATTTTTTCGGCGGCGTTTGCCAGAGAATATTGATTATTTTCCACTTGCCGTCGTATTTCGCGAGGTGCAGATAATCAATTCCCCAAACTGCCGTCAGTTTGGCGCTCGCCGTCTGGTCGGCAACGTCGAAAACGACGACTTCCTTGACCGCGTCTTTCGCGAGATTCCCTTTTTTATTGTAGTTTTTCGCAAGTTCGACGAGTTCGGTAAAGGTCATCGTGTGCGGCGAATAGACGGTTTCGCCTTTTTTGATAAAAAAACCGCGTTTGACCAATTCGGGATGAACGCTCCGCTCGGCTTTTGCCGGGTTGACTTCATAAACCGCTTCGACATAATCCAAAACCGCTTGTTTGACGCCCGCGCGGTCTTCGTCCGTCTGTGCAAATACGGTCAAACCGAATGCTAAAACGACGATCAGTAAGCTGATAATTTTCATTGTTTTTCTCCTTTATTTTGTTCCTTTCGATTCGGACGAAAAGGTTTTGTTGATGATCTTCCATTCGCCGTCAATTTTAAGAAGCGTCATATAATCGGTAAATTTGACGCTCGGATAATCGAGCACGACTTTGGCGATCGCGGCATTTCCGGCAACGTCGATGATTTCAAACGAGCGTTTCCGTTTCGCTTCGTCCGCTGCCGGTTTGCCCGTAAAACGCGCCGCGAATTCTTCCGTCGACCATTGATTAAATTTCGCGTCCACGGAAAACATCACTTTCGCTTCCGGGTGAAAAGCCTTGCGGATAAATTCGCCGTCGCCTGAAGCGTGCGCTTTGATGTAATTTTCAAGCGGAACGGCGACCGCGCGTTTTTCTTCGTCTGTCATTTTGAAACTGATCTTTTCAGCCGCGTTCGTGCGCGGGCTGGCAAAAAACGATTTGTTGACGATCTTCCATTCGCCGCCGACTTTGAGTAGCGCGAAATAATCAACGAAATAAGTGTTCGGATAATCGAGGATGATTTTCCCGATCGCCGCATTTCCCTGAACATCAAGCATTTCGATCCAGCGTTTGCGCTTTGCTTCGTCCTCGGCAGATTTTCCGCTCGCGCCTTTGATATATTCGGCGCTCGTCCGCTGCGCCAGTTTCCCGTCGCGGACAAAAAGCAGACGCGCGTCCGCAAAAAAAGCCTTCTGGTGAAACTCGCCGTTGCCCGAGCTGTGTCCCTGCAAATAACTTTCGAGCGGCAGCCGCGCCGCTTCTTTTTCCTGTGCCGCCACGATCATACAAAATACTCCTGAAATCAATAATAAAAAGATGATTTTTTTCATAAATGCTCCTTTTTTAAGTAACTGCCAAAACAATTATCCACCAAGCCGAATTTTCAAGAATTCGCAACTTAGCGATTTGATTGAATAAAGTTTGTTTTCTTGAAGTTCGATTCTGAAACGAATATACGTCAGTTTTCCCGAATCGGTTAGAAAAAATCTGTAAGCGGTTAAAATGTGGGTTGAGTGGTCAGAAATGTTCAGAGTCCAGGCTTGAACGCGAAAAAAGGACAGGAAATGCGTGATTATTTTTGCGACATGTCTTTAACAATAATGTCGCCGTTCGGCATTTCATAAACGATTTTGCCGTTGCGCGAATAGTTGTTCGGCAAGCCCAAACGATGATTTTCCGCTTGCGCCGCGCGGACTCCGCGATTGCCGATGCGTTGATATTCTAAGGCTTTTT
>CADEFG010000374.1 GCA_902826505.1 uncultured Acidobacteriota bacterium | reverse complement strand
AAAAAGCGGTCCTCAAACGACGCGCCCGTGAGCTTCATGACCTGATTGGCAAACTTGTTGTAAAAATAATAAATCGGGCGCCCATCTTCGCCGATCCGCGGCTGGTAACCTTCAAGAAAAGTCTTCGCCGAAGCGCGGTTTCCGAGTTTTACACCGACCACGCTCAAATTGGGCGGAATGCTTTTTTCCTGCGCCGCGATGTCAAAAGCCGCCATGCAAAATATTGCCAAACCAACCGCGAACAAGAAAAATCTTTGTTTTATCATCATTAAATACCTCTGTTTTTCGTAAATTTATCGCTTGTCCAGCAGAACGCCGGGCAGTTTTTTTGTTCGAGGATAATTTTTTGAAAGAGTCAAAGCCGATGCCGGACTTTTTGAATTTTATCAGATAAGACATTGGCGATTCAACAATAAAGTTTAAACATTGAAAAAAAATGTATAGATAAATTAAAACTTATGATATATATTATAAAGAGAGTGTTTAGCTACCACTTATCTCGCTACAAAACTAAAGTCGAATTACCCCAAAGTTAGTATCCCTAAACAATACACTATTGAATCAAACCCCTGAGGAGATCAGTTATGAAGTTTCTATCTTTAAAATCTATGCGTCTAAAAATCGTCGTTAAAAATTTAATTTTCGGTTTGTTGTTTTTGTCATCCGGTTTGGCAGTTAGTGCCCAAACGACCACCTTCGCCCAGTTTTTTGAGCGTTTCGGAACCCAGGATTTCGTATTTACCAACAATACATCAAGCGCAAACTTTAACGCGGTCGGCGGCGGTTCGCCGATTTTCTTTCTTTATTCAAACATCGTTAATTTGGACCCGTCCCTCCAGGCTGTTCAAAACGCTCATTTATTTATCACGAGCACGACAAGCCAGCCGGCTTCGAATAATGCGGGCACATTCACACAACCTTTTGATCAAACCGTGACGGTTCAGATCATTCGCGATACACCGGCACCGGCAGGCGTTGGAACGGGTTCGCGAACCAATTTGCTGACGGCTGTCTTTTCGCCGGCAGGTAGTTCGCCCGCGATTGTCGGCAGTGGCAACTCGGCAACATTTTCGGCAACGACCCCTGACCATGTGGTGACGTTCAGTTCCGACTTTCTGGTGTTCGGTTTAACAACCCAGCGCAATTTGGCTTTCAGCTATTCATCGGTCACGCCGACTCTGGCATTAGGAGCCGGTAATTTTCTGCAATCGTTTACTGCCGCCGCGACCGGCACTTTTGCTTCCAATCCGCCGCCGATCTATGGAATTCCGACCGCCGCTGCGGTCAGCATTGGCGGACGTGTTTTGACTCAAAACGGAAGCGGACTCAGAAACGCGCAGGTTATTCTGACCGACACGAACGGCACCGTTCATCGAGCCGTCACGAGTTCCTTCGGCTATTATCAATTTGACGGAATTACGAGCGGACAAACCGTCACGGTTTCCGTTAGTTCAAAACGCTATGTCTTTAATACGCAGGTAGTTTCCGTTCAGGATAATATCAGCGATATGGATTTCTACGCGGCTGAATATTAAAAATAGATCAACTGATTAAATATGCAGGCGATTGAATGAAATCGCCTGCATATTTTGAAAGCGCGAAGGTTTTGCGCCTTCGGCTTTGACGCGTAAACCCAATTTGAAAACGGCGCGAGAATTAAAAATTCAGAACCAATGCGCCGTCTTTTTCTTCGACGACGACGCTTCCGCCGTCAACTAATTTACCGAAAAGAATCTCGTGCGCCAGCGGCTGTTTAATGCGTTCATGAATCAGCCGCGCCATCGGACGCGCACCGTAGCGTGAATCGAAGCCGTTTTTGGCAAGCCATTCGCGCGCCGGTTCTTCGAGTTTGACGAGCACGCGTTTTTCGGCGAGCTGCCCGTTGAGCTCCTTGATGAATTTGTCAACGATCAGCTTGATCATCTCGATATCGAGCGCCTTGAACGGCACCCAGGCGTCGAGCCGGTTGCGGAATTCGGGCGTGAACGTGCGTTCGATCGCGCCTTTCGCGTTGCCTTTAAAATCCGACTGATTGCGGAAACCGACGCCGCCCGAAGACAATTCGCGCGCGCCGGCATTGGTCGTCATGATCAAGATCACATTGCGGAAATCCGCTTTTTTGCCATTGTTGTCGGTCAAAGTCGCGCTGTCCATCACTTGCAAAAGCAAGTTGAAAAGATTCGGATGCGCTTTTTCGATTTCGTCCAAAACCAGCACCGAATGCGGGTGTCGCATGATCGCTTCGGTCAACAGCCCGCCCTGATCAAAGCCGACATAGCCCGGCGGCGCACCGATCAAACGCGAAACCGTGTGCGGTTCGGCGTATTCGCTCATATCGTAGCGCAGGAATTCAACGCCGAGGATTTCCGCAAGTTGTTTGGAAACTTCGGTTTTGCCGACTCCGGTCGGTCCTGAGAAAAGAAACGAGCCGACGGGTTTGGTCTGATGCCCGAGTCCGGCGCGCGAGATCTGAATCGCGTCAACGATCCGGTCGATCGCTTCGTCCTGTCCGAAAATCACGCCCTTTAAATCGTCCTTGAGCGTTTTCAGCCGATCTTTTTCGTCCGCGACCACCGTTTTCGGCGGAATTTTCGCCATCCGCTCGATCGTGTTTTCGACCATTTGGACGGAAATCATTTTCGGGCGCGATTCTTCGGGTAAAAGTTTCGTCGCCGCGCCGACTTCATCAATTACGTCGATCGCCTTGTCGGGCAAAAAGCGGTCGTTGATGTATTTTCCGGCGAGTTCGGCGGCGATTTTTAATGAATCGTCCGAATATTTGACGCCATGGTGTTCTTCGTAAAACCTTTTCAAACCTTTGAGGATTTCATAAGTTTCATTGACCGAAGGCTCGTAGATCTCAATTTTCTGAAAACGCCGCGCGAGTGCGCGGTCGCGTTCAAAAGCGGCTTTATATTCCGAGTAAGTCGTCGAACCGATACAGCGCAGATCGCCGTTTGCCAAGGCGGGTTTTAAGATATTCGAAGCGTCCATCGAACCGCCCGAAACCGCGCCCGCGCCGACGATCGTGTGAATTTCGTCGATAAACAGAATCGAATTTTCGTGCTTTTTGAGTTCGGTGATGATTGCCTTGAAACGCTGTTCAAAATCGCCGCGATAACGCGTTCCGGCGAGCACCGCGCCCATGTCGAGCGCGTAAACTTTCGCGTCTTTTAGAACTTCCGGCACATCGCCCTCGGCGATCTTTAACGCCAAACCTTCCGCCAGCGCGGTTTTGCCGACGCCCGGCTCGCCGACGTAAAGCGGGTTGTTTTTCTTTCTCCGGCAGAGAACCTGAATGGTGCGTTCGATTTCTTCCTGGCGTCCGATGATCGGGTCAATTCCGCCTTCCGAAGCGAGCTTGACGAGCTCTTCGGTAAACGCTTCAAGCGGTTTTTTCTTTTTCGGGCGCATCGCGCGTTCTTCGGCAAATTCCTCGTCTTCGAGCCCGTCGCCGATCGAATCGAAATCGATCGAATTATCGATTTTCGAAATGCCGTGCGCGATGTAATTCAAGATGTCGAGCCGCGTAATGCCCTGCTGTTTCAGCAGATAAACGGCGTAGGATTGTTCGGCTTGAAAAAGCGCGGCTAAGATATTGCCGCCGTCGACGGTTTTCTGTCCGCTGCCTTCCGCCTGCAGGATCGCGTATTGGATCGTCGATTGAAAAGTCGCCGTCAATTCGGGCATCATCTGCACACCTTCGGGCATTTTTTCCAACGTATCGCGCAAATATTCTTCAAGCGAAAGCGCGATTTCCTCGACCTTGGCGCCGCAATTGAACAAAATATCGCGTTCCGAATTGTCTTCGAGCAGCGCAAACAGCAAATGCTCAAGGGTCACGTATTCATGTTTATATTTGACGGCTTCATCAACCGCGTAGCTAAGTGTTTCTTCTAATTCTCTGGTTAACATTTCAATTTGTATTTTATCAAATTTAAAGACGGTGGAAGCAATTTCCCATCAAAAAATTTTTGCTTAATTTTTCCGCTTGACCGTGATCGTCTCCGTTCTGCCCGCTTCGATCTTGACGGTTTGGGCGTCTTTGACCGCTTCATCGAGCCACTTTAGAATTTCTTCGCGGCTTTTCCCGGCAAAACTCTGGTCAATAAAAACTATCGCATATTCGCCCGGTGCGGCTTTTATTTCAAATTCGCCGTTTTGATTGGTCGTTGCGTTGCGGGTATAACTCGAATTTTTTCGCCGCGCCGCATCGGTCGGGATTATTGACAGTTCAACCGCTTTGACCGCTTCTTTTTCGTCGTTCAAAACCACTCCCTTCAAAGTTCCGACATCTTTGCTGAAGACGATCTGAACGTTTCGCAAAACGTCGCCCTCTTTGACCTCAAAAGAATTGCCGAGCAGGTCGACGCCGTTCAGCGTCGCGCTTTTAATGTAATAGTCTGAATCTTCAGTAAAAACATTAAAATAATTTTTTCCTTCCGGCACATTTTCTAATTTAAAGTCGTGATTCGGTTTCGAAGATTTTTGCGGATTCGTTTCCATATAATTTCCAATTCCGGTCATCACGGAATTTTCATCTTTTTCACTGCCCGCAATGATCGTTATGCGGTTGGGCATTTCCTGAGAGTTTTCGACAAAAGCCGTTCCCGAAATGGTCGCGCCGTAGCCAACTTCGATGATCATTTCGATCAGGTCTTTGTCTTCGATTATGATCTCCTGCGACTTTTTGGCGAGCTTCGGTTTCGGCGGAACGTTTCTGTTCACATTTGTCGCCACATTGGAATTCGTACTGTAATTACCCGCATATCGTTGATAATCATCATCGGTTTCCACCGGTTCGATGACCATTTTATAGGTTCCCTTCGGCAGTTCCTTAAACTTCCAGTTGCCGTTTTCATCGGTTAAAGAGGCGTCCTGCCGGCGTCTGCCCATTTCGTTGAAAATCGAAAAGGTCTCGTCGTCGCCGTTTCTTTTGAGACTGATCCGCGCCTTGACCGGCGTTTTGTCTTTGAGGTTGATGATCTTTCCTTCCAACTTGTAAAGATTGCGGCTTGGAATCGTCAGATTGATTTCGCTGATCTCCTGACCAAGCTGAACATTTATGAGCTGTGCCGATTTTGTTTCAAAAGCATCGGGATAGAAGATCGTCAAAAACGAGCTTCCGCCGAGAGTCGAATCAAAAGGGCTATAATATGATTTTTCGCTAATATCGCTGTGCGAAGAATTTTCGGTCACTTTGACGATATAATCGCCCGGCGGCAAACCGGCAAACCGGTAAACGCCGCGGTCATCGGTTTGATAAATGCCGCCGCCCGAGATCATCAATGACATAATCGCCGAAAAATTTGGAACGACCCCGACATATTTACCCTCAACCTTACGAAGAATTTCAACTTTGACACCGCTCGCCGCATCGCCGTCGTCATACATCACGCGACCGCCGATCGCACCGCCGCGACGCGCCGGAATCTACACTTCCGTATCGTTAATGCCGTCA
>CADEFG010000373.1 GCA_902826505.1 uncultured Acidobacteriota bacterium | reverse complement strand
GGGAACGATACTTTTTCCGAACAATGTCGCGGCTCGAAACGACGTTTTTTTGACGTTTGACGGAGCTTGGGAATACATTCTTTTGAGAAGCGATTACCAACAGTTCTTTTCGGATATGAATACAAAACCTTTTGAAGCGAAGGTTGAAAACAAGGAATTTAGAGTTTCGATTCCCGCAGGCACGACGGGCAAAATGCAGGCTTTTGCGCTGGTCAAAGCCGAAAAAGCGGCGCAGTGTTTGCCGGATCAAACTCTGCCGAAAGCGGACGAAAAAGGTTTTGTGAAGATTTATTCCAAAGCGATTGATCTGACAATTGACCGCAACCGCGAAAATTTGAAATTGTCGTTTATCGTGCCCGAAGACTGTTTTGAAATATAACCGGTCTTTTCTGCCTTTTTTACGCTTTAAAGTTTCTTTTCGGATAAATTTCTTTTATTCTTTTGTCGGTAGTATAACAAAATGGAATCTGAAACCCGACAAATCATCTTTCCGAATGTTGATAACATTTTTCAAGCCGCCGAGCGTTTGCGAAAAGTTGCCATTCACACGCCGCTCCAGCCGAACCTCAATCTTTCCGAGCGTTTTGAAGCAAATATCCTGCTCAAACGCGAAGATCTGCAAATCGTCCGTTCGTATAAAATTCGCGGCGCTTACAACAAAATGGCGCAGCTTCCGCCCGCGTCGATCGCCAAAGGCGTGGTTTGCGCGTCCGCCGGAAATCACGCGCAGGGCGTCGCGTATGCGTGCCGTTTGATGGCGATCAAAGGGACGATCTTTATGCCGACGACGACGCCGAATCAGAAAGTCAAACAGGTGAAAATGTTCGGCAAAGAAATGATCGATGTCGAATTGGTCGGCGATACTTTCGACGACGCTTTTGCCGCGAGCTTGAAATTTTGCGATGAAATGGGCGCGACCTTTGTCCATCCGTTTGACGATTTACAGGTGATCGAAGGTCAGGGAACGGTCGGTTTGGAGATTTTTAAAGATGCCGATGTGCGGATTGATTATCTTCTTCTGGCGATCGGCGGCGGCGGACTTGCTTCGGGCGTTTCGACCGTTTTCCGGCAACTCAGCCCGCATACGCGGATTATCGGCGTTGAGCCGGCGGGCGCACCGGCGATGGAAAACGCGTTTGAAAGAGAAGAGATCGTCACCCTCGAAAAGGTTGATAAGTTTGTTGACGGCGCGGCGGTCAGGCGTGTCGGAGAATTAACGTTCGAGATTTGCCGCAAAAATCTCGAAAAAGTTCTGCTGGTTCCCGAAGGCAAGGTTTGTTCGACGATCCTGCAGCTTTACAACGAAGAAGCGATCGTTGCCGAACCTGCCGGGGCGCTGACGATCGCCGCGCTGGATCTAATCAAAGACGAAATCAAAGGAAAAAACGTCGTTTGTCTCGTTTCGGGCGGCAACAACGACATCACGCGCACTGAAGAAATCAAAGAACGTTCCTTGCTTTACGAAGGATTAAAGCATTATTTCATCATTCGTTTCCCGCAGCGCGCCGGAGCCTTGCGCGAATTTCTGACCGTACTCGGACCGGACGACGACATCACGCATTTCGAATACGTCAAGAAAACTTCGCGGGAACAAGGTCCCGCGCTCGTCGGGATCGAACTCAAAAACAAGGAAGAATTCGAACCGCTTCTCGAGAGAATGAAGCAGACGCGGATTCCCTACGAGTATATCAACGACCGCCAGGATCTTTTTCAATTTCTGGTTTAAGAAAAATATCTTCCAAATAAAAATTCTTTGCCAAGCAACTTTATTTTCTTTCAAAGAATCCTTTAGGCACAAGGTTTTACAAAACAAGCTTTCCCCAATTGCTGATAAATTTCAAAAATTAAGGAGAAAAGTAATGAGAGTCTATCGTTTTAGCGGATTTTTGTTCGCGCTTGGCGGAGCGTTTTTGTGTTTGGGGATCAATGTTTCGGCGCAGCAGGGAATTAACTCGGCTTCGGTTTCGCGAAGCCGCGCAATTTCCAAGTCAAACCCGCAAACTTCCGGCGCAACCAGTTCAAGAAAAGTAAGTTCGAGAAACACGGGTTCGACGAATACGAATTATTACGAGCCGACGGTCAGTTTCAAAGCGCCTGACGAGGTTGCGGTCGAAGAATTTGTCAATTATCACAAACATCGTCTGCCGCTGCCGAAAGTCGGGCAGGCGGTCGCGCTCGACACGCGTTGGGGAAATAATGAAATTTCGCCGCTTCAGCGCGAAGCCGTTTTGCAGATCGGTTTTACGACCGCCGAAGTCTCTGAGCGAACGGATCTGCGTCCATTAAATCTGGCTCTCGTCATCGATAAAAGCGGTTCGATGGCGGACAGCGATAAAATGTCGCGCGTCAAGGAATCTTTGCGGACTTTGGTCGGTAAACTGCGTCCCGACGATATCGTTTCGATCGTCGTTTTCGACACCGATGCCGAAGTTTTGTTTCCCGCGAGCCGCATCGGCGACGGTTACGAATTGCGCAAAGCGATCGACTGTATCGAGCCGGACGGTTCGACCAATATTCACGCCGGATTGATGCTCGGCTACGCGGAAGCGCAAAAGAATTTTCTGAAAGGCGCGACCAACCGCGTGATTTTACTGACGGACGGCATCGCCAATGTCGGCGTCGTTGATCCCGGCAAGATCGCGTCCGCTTCGTCGGAATTTAACGGGCAAGGTCTCGACCTTTCGACGATCGGTGTCGGGCTTGATCTGAACAACGATCTGCTGCGCACGCTCGCCAAATCCGGACGCGGGCTTTATCATTTTATTTCCGATAACCAGGACATCGAAAAAGTCTTCGTCAATGAAGTTCAAAGCCTGATCTCGTCGGTTGCCAAAAAGGTCGAAGTGAGCATTGAAACGGATGCGAATTTGCAGGTTGAAAAGATTTACGGCTACGCGCCGAAAACGCGGGCAAACGGCGTTTCGATCAATCTCGACAATATGAATAACGGTTTGACGCAGGTCGTGATGATCCGTTTTCACGCCCGCAATCCTTTGAAATCATCGTCGTTTGTCAAAGTCCGGCTCTCGTATTTCGATGTCAAACGCCAGCGCACGGTCGAAGAAGTGCAGGAAGTTAAGTTGCTGCCGAGCGAGCAAAAAAACGTCAATCTGTTAGCCGATACCGAGGTCAAGAAAAATTACACGATCGCCGAATTAGCACAATCGCTTTTCGATATGACCGAATCGGCGCGGCGTCAAAACTATCGCCAAGCCGAGAACTTTTTAAACGCTTCGGTCGCGGAAACTTACCGGCGTTTTCCGAATATGGAGGACGCGGATATTAAGTTTATTTTGAACATTATCGAAGGTTACCGGCGCGATCTGAAAGCCGTCAACCGGCAAACTAAAAACAACGACTGCGCGAAATGTAATTAGCGTTGTTTGCAACTAAAATAAACCGGAATTTTATGACTAATAAAATTCATTAAAAAGCAAAAAGCCTGTAATTATCGGGCTTTTTGCTTTTTAATGAATTTGCAGACGCGTCTGCGGAGAAATTAGACGCGTTTGCCGCGATTTCAAAGCCGTCTGCAATGCTTGCAAGCGCGTTTGCAAGGTTTTCAAAGCGGTTTGCCGCGAAATTAAACGCGTCTGAAATCATGGCAAACGCGTCTGCCACGATTTCAGACGCGTTTGCCGGCAACAAAAAGACGTTTGCGGAGAAATCAGAAGCGTCTGAAATGCCTGCAGACGCTTCTGATTTTGTTTCAAACGGCTTTGAAAAATTCAATCACTTACCTTCGGCGAAAAATCCGGGCAGTGTTCTAATCGGAAGCAGCTCAAGAATTTAGTTGATTAAATAAAAATAAACGATTCCGGTCGGAGCGCGGATGGCTCGTCCGCTTACGTCGTTTAAAAAACGACGTAAAAAGTCTCAATTTTCTTAAATCTTGAATGAAAGCGAGGCGTTTTGAGCGTTTTTCAAACGCTGGCGGACGAGCCGTCCGCGCTCCGACAAAAAAGATTTCAGGGAAGACAACATATTATTACGACATTATCAAAACCCGGCTTTGATGGACAGGATAGGCATTTTTGCTTATCCTTTTTATTTGTCTGTCATCGGACATTTTGGATAATGAAAATCAAATCAATCGAACTTATCGAAATAAATCTGCCGCTCGTTCATTTTTTTGAGACGAGTTTCGGCAGAACTTACGAACGCCGGATCATTTTAACGCACGTTCGCGACGACGACGGCGCAGAAGGTTGGGGCGAGGTGACCTGCGGCGAAACGCCTTCGTATTCCGAAGAATGGACGGACGCGGCGTGGGCGGTCAGCGAAAGGATTCTCGCGCCGATGATTCTCGGCGCGGAAGTCGAATCGGCGGGGCAAATCTGGGATTTGATGAAACAGGTGCGCGGCAACCGGATGGCGAAAGCAGCGCTCGAAACCGCCGTCTGGGATTTGGAAGCAAAGAAATTAGAGGTGCCTTTATGGAAACATTTGGGCGGCGTCAATCGCGAAATCGCCTGCGGCGTTTCGATCGGGATTCAGGATTCGGTCCAGCAGCTTTTGGAAAAGATCAAAACCGAACTCGACGCGGGTTACCAGCGCATCAAGATCAAAATTTCGCCGCGTTGGGATTATGATGTCATCAAACGAGTGCGCGAAACCTTCGGCGATATTGCGTTGATGGGCGATGCGAATTCCGCTTATACGCTCGCGGATATTGAAAAGCTGAAAAGTCTGGACGAATTCAAACTGATGATGCTCGAACAACCCTTACCGCACGACGACATCATCGATCACGCCAAATTACAGCGCGAAATCGCGACGCCGATTTGTCTCGATGAGCCGATCAAATCGCCCGACGATGCGCGCAAGGCGATCGAACTGAAATCAGGTAAGATCATCAACCTCAAAAACGGTCGCGTCGGCGGTCACAGTGAGTCGAAACGCATCGAAAAGATCTGCCGCGAATCGGGAATGCCCGTTTGGTGCGGCGGAATGCTCGAATCGGGCATCGGACGCGCGCATAATATCGCGATCTCGACGCTCGCGGGCTATCGCTTGCCGGGCGATGTGTCGGCGAGCAAACGCTACTGGCACGAAGACATCATCGAACCGGCGGTCGAGGTTTCGGAAAAAGGCACGATCAGCGCGCCCGAATCGCCGGGTATCGGTTTCGAGGTCAAACGCGCTCTGATCGAAAAACTCGCGGTCAGAAAGACGGAAATAAAATAACGGTGGCGGCGGTTTCAAAATTCGGACGAAAACACGGATTGAATTTCAGATTTCAGATTTCAGATTTCAGATCGCGGGTTCTTAAAAAAACCGTGTTCATCTGGGCTTATTTATGTTTGATCTTTGTTTCAGCGGTCGCCGCGCAGACAATTTCGGGCGTCGTCACCGATTCAAACAACGCGCCGGTCAAAAACGCCGAGGTTTTATTGCTCGATTTTCCGCGCACGCTCGCGCAAACCGTGACCGATGCGGAAGGGAAATTTTCGGTCGAGCGGCAAAACGCCGAAAACGTCGCGCTCGTCGTTCGGGCGGACGGGTTT
>CADEFG010000372.1 GCA_902826505.1 uncultured Acidobacteriota bacterium | reverse complement strand
CGTCGCATTGAGAAGTTCGCCTTCGCGATTGGCAAGTTCGGTCAGCACTTCGGCTTTTTCAACCGGTGCCGAACTGCCGGCGCTGATCTTGGCTTCGATCTGACGGAGATTTTCGCGGCTTAAATTGACGTTTGCTACTTGATTTTGCTGGTTTCGCAAGGCAAAAACCAAATCCCAGTAAGCAGATTGAACCTGCGAGATCACCAAAATTGCCTGCCGGCGAAAATCAGCGTCCGATTGCGAAACGCGCTTGCGTTGGATTTTTATTTGCCGGCGGCTCTGATCGATCTTTAAATTTCTAAAAAGCGGTTGCGTAAAGGAAACTCCGAGACTGGTTGAAAAAACCGCGCCGCCCGATGCTTCGGAACCCGACGTGACTTGTTGTTGAGCAAAACGGTTTTCGGTGCGGCTGTTGTTGAGAAACGCTCTGTAGCTTCCGCCGCCCGCTTTTATTTGCTGCGAAAAATCCGAATTGACGCGAAAATCCGTCGTCGCGCCCTGTCCGGTGGTCGAGCTGCGGTCGAGATTCGGGTTGATCGTAAAAACCGGATCGTAAATCCCCAACAGCGAACGCAGATTTGATTCGGCGATCTTGACATCGTTTTTGGCGACTTCGATGTCGTTATTGTTATCGAGAGCTTTCCGAATCGCTTCATTTAAGGTCAAGGGCATCGTCTGCGAATTTTGCACGCCGATGCGCGACAGTCTCGGAGCAGTCGAAGTATTGGAAAGTGTAAAGCTCGGCTGATTCTCACCGGTTGATGGTTTGATTTCCTTCTCTCCCTGTACGGTCTTCGATCCATCGGTGTTTTTGGCGATTTGCGGGGTTGACGTTTGAACCTGAGCGGAAAATTCGACCGCATTCGCGCCGATAAAAACGACGGCAAGTGAAAAAATAAAAGCGTAAAAGCGCAATGTTTTCATTATATAAAGTTGCTCCGAGTTTTGAAATGAATTTGTAGTAAAACTGTTAAAAACTCAATCGCTTACTACGACGTGAATTTTGCGATTGTTTCAAAAAAATGATTTTAGTCGGAATCTTTGAACTTTGTCTAAAATTAAGTTACATTCAAATTTTTAAGACATTTTTTAAATCAGGAGAATTTATTAACAATGGCAATTAAAGTCGGTATTAATGGTTTCGGACGGATCGGACGCAATGTTCTGCGAACTTGTTTGGGCGATAAGGACATTGATTTTGTGGCGGTAAACGATTTGACCGACACAAAAACTCTGGCGCATCTTTTGAAATATGATTCGATCATGGGCAATCTCGACAATGATATATCAGCCGACGGCGATCTGATCAAAGTTGACGGCGACAGCTTTAAGGTTTTCAGCGAAAAAGACCCTTCATTGATCGATTGGGAATCGGTCGGCGCGGAGATCGTCATCGAATCGACCGGACGTTTTACAAAAGCCGAAGACGCCGGCAAACATCTGCGCGGAAGCGTCAAGAAAGTTATCATCAGCGCACCCGCTAAAGGCGAAGATGTGACGATCGTGTTGGGCGTTAATGAAGGAATGTATGACGCGGCAAATCATCATATCATTTCAAACGCTTCGTGCACGACGAATTGTCTGGCGCCGGTCGCGAAAGTGATTCACGAAAAATTCGGGATCAAAAACGCCCTGATGAATACGATCCATTCCTACACGAACGACCAGCAATTATTAGATTTACCGCACAAGGATCTGCGCCGCGCGCGCGCCGCCGCGCTTTCGATGATTCCGACTTCGACCGGCGCGGCAAAAGCCGTCGCGCTCGTCATTCCGGAACTCAAAGGAAAATTCGACGGGATTTCGGTGCGCGTGCCGACGCCGAATGTTTCGCTGGTTGACGTTGTCATGAACGTCGAAAAGGAAACCTCGACCGAAGAAGTCAACCAGGTTTTAAAAGACGCCGCGAACGAGGAATTAAAAGGAATTCTCGCATTTTCGGAAGAACCGCTGGTTTCGATCGATTTTCGCGGAAATCCAAATTCGTCGATCGTTGACGCCGAAAACACAAAGGTCATCGGCGGAACCTGTATCAAGATTCTTTCGTGGTATGACAACGAATGGGGTTATTCGTGCCGCGTTCGCGATCTGGTGAAATTCATCGCCGAAAAAGGTTTGTAATTTCATTATTTCGGAATAAAACAGACAAGCAAACTTGAAAATTCGCTTGTCTGTTTTTTTTTCGGGTTTTATGTTAAATTAGCTTTCAAAAATTATTCTTGTGAGGACAAATGAAAAATTTATTTAATATCGGCTTTGTGGTTTTAATTTTGGTGGTTTTAGGTTGCAATTGCCAAAAACTTCAGGAGTTGGCGGATGAAACGAAAAAAACTCCGAGTTCGTCGCCGACAACATCTTCGAACACTTCAAGCAGCCCGACGACTTCTTCGTCACCTACCAGCAGTGAAAATAAAGCGGGATTAACCCTCGATAAATATAACCAGATCAAAAACGGTATGAGTTATAAAGAAGTCAAAGATATTATCGGCAGTGAAGGCGTTGAAACAATGAGCTCCGGCGATGGAAAATACAAAGTCCAGTCGTATAAATGGGAAGGCGAACAGTTCCAATTTATTTACGCGACTTTCGTCGGCGAAAAATTGAGTTCTAAAACTCAGGCGAATTTGAAGTAATTTTATTGGGCAGTTTTTGGAGAATAAATTTATGAAAAAGTTTAAATTTTCCAAAACTTATTGGGTTGGGAAATTTATTTTTACGGGACAAATACTTTTGATTTGGTTTCTGACTGTTTTGATTAGTAATAGTAGTAAAGTTGAATCGAAGCAACGTTTTATTAGCCATTCAATTGCAAATGTGAAACTGAATCCATTTTATTTTGACGAAAAACCCAAACTGACGAAAGAAAAATACAATAAACTTAAAATAGATATGAGCTACAAACAAGTAGTTGATATTATTGGAATAGAGGGCAAAGAAACATTAAGGGCAAAAATTAAAGGCTCAAAAATAACCACTTATAAATGGCAGGGTGAAGATTTTACTTTTATTTTTTGTAATTTTAAAGACAACAAATTAACTTCAAAAACACAGGCGAATTTGAATTAATTTTAAAACCACTAAAATCAAATAGCGTTTGGATTAAAAGCGATCAATAATGATAAAATCGCCTTAAATCCAAACGCTTTTTATTATTTTATGAATAAGAAAACCATCAAAGACATCGACATTAAGGGTAAAAGAGTTTTTATACGGGTTGATTTCAACGTGCCGATCAAAAACGAACATATCGAAGACGATACGCGAATTCAAGGCGCTTTGCCGACGATAAAATACGCAATCGAACAGGGCGCAAAAGTGATCCTGGCTTCGCATCTCGGGAGACCTTTGAAGGACAAGAAAAAAGCGGAAGAAAAAGGAATGCCGTACGATCCGGCGAAATATTCCTTAAAACCCGTTTATGAATATTTGCGTGCCTTGCCTGAATTGCAGGACGTTTCGAAGCATGGCGATGAACCGGTCGAACTGCCGAAGGACGGAACGGCTTACGGCAAGGCTGAGATCAACAACGATCGGGTTTTCTTTGCCAACGATTCGGTCGGCGATGAGGTCAAAGCCAAAGTCGAGGGCTTGAAAGAAGGACAAGTTCTGCTGCTTGAAAATTTGCGGCTTCACGCCGAAGAGGAAAAAAACGACAAAGCGTTTGCCGGGCAACTGGCGGAACTCGCCGATGTTTATGTCAACGACGCGTTCGGCACCGCGCACCGCGCCCACGCTTCGACCGAAGGAATCACGCATTTTGTTAAAGATTCGGTTGCCGGTTTGCTGATGGAAAAAGAATTGAATTTTCTGGGAAAAGCACTAAACAATCCCGAACGCCCGTTTGTCGCGATTCTGGGCGGCGCCAAGGTTTCCGACAAAATTCCGGTGATCGAATCCTTGATCAAACGCAAGGTCGATAAATTATTGATCGGCGGCGCGATGGCTTACACGTTTTTTAAAGCAAACGGAATGACGGTCGGCAAATCGCTGGTCGAGGACGAGATGATGCCAAAGGCTTTGGAGATTGCCAAATTAGCGGAAGATGCAGGCGTTGAGCTGATTTTGCCGACCGATCATCAGGTCGTCGATTCTTACGATCCGCTCAATTCGCGCAAAACGATTCCGGTCGAATTTACAAACACGGGACTCGTCGGTTTGGACATCGGCATCGAAACGGCGGCGATTTTCGCGCACGCGCTCGAAGGAGCAAAAACGATCGTCTGGAACGGTCCGATGGGCATGTTCGAGGAAAAACCGTTTGACGAAGGGACAATCGCGATTGCCAAAGCGGTTGCCGAAGCGACCGAAAAAGGCGCGACCTCGATCGTCGGCGGCGGCGATTCGGTTTCGGCGGTCAATCAAGCCGGTTTAGACGACAAAATCTCGCACATCTCGACCGGCGGCGGCGCAACCCTGGAATTTTTGGCGGGCGACGCGCTGCCGGGAGTTGAAGCTTTGAATGAAAAATAAAATTCCGAAAAATATTTGAAGTGAATTTTGTTGGAAAAAAGAAAAGAGACATTTTTCAATGTCTCTTTTCTTTTTTAAATATTGGTACACCCGGCAGGATTCGAACCTGCGACCCTCTGGTTCGAAGCCAGATACTCTATCCAGCTGAGCTACAGGTGCGTGTCAGAAAAAAGATAATAGCAAAATTCTTGCCAAATCTAAAACAGCGTCGGCAAATTTATTTGCCAGGATTCTAATTCTTCTACTTCAAATCCACGTTTTTGCAGTTCGGTCCTTACCACAAACCGATGACATTCATTTAGTTTTTTGCAGGCACAAAGCAAAACGGCGTTGTATTCCAAAGAGGTTATCAAACGAATGCCGAGTTCGAGATTTTGAATCTGAATTTTGCCCTCCTTAAACGCTCGATTCCCAAGTTGCGGAATGTGGCTGTAACGCTTTTTGAGCAATAACGACAGGTAATTTTTAGTCCAAACAATCTGTCGAGAATTTGGACTAAAGCGAATGTCAACCAAAACCGCGTCCAGATTTTCCAACAAATTCGGCAAATCTTTGACATTTTTATCGGTATAACCTGTCGTGTAAAACATATTAGTGGTGAATGGTGAGTGGTGTGTAAAAACTAATTGTATTGACAAAATAAGTTGGAAAGAAAGTAACGCCGTCCGTCCCGGCGGCTGTCTGCGAGGTGCGTCTCGCCCTCGCACCTTCGTTGTCAGGAAATCAAGTTTTTGGGCAACGAAAACGCCGCCGGGACGGACGGCGAGACAGCTACCGAGGACGCTGGCGATACCTTCCTAACATAATTGTCATTACAACTAATCACTAATCATTCACCACTCACAACTATAGCTATTTTCCTTGAAATTCCTTGCGGATATATTTAATCAATTCGGCAATTTCTTCTGGTTTGAGTTCTTTCTTAAAGGCAGGCATTTCCTCGTCGCCTTCTTCGATGACGCGAGAATATTTTTTGTCATCAAGGGCGGCGACTTTTTCCGCCTTAAAGTTGGGGACTTTGAATTTTTCGCCGTCAATATT
>CADEFG010000371.1 GCA_902826505.1 uncultured Acidobacteriota bacterium | reverse complement strand
CCCCAATCTTTGGATTCATTAAATTCCGGTTCTCGGATTCTTCTTTCGGTAGGACTGTGCTTGAGGTATTTGCCCCAATGCATTAAATAAACATTTGAAATGAAACTAATTTCGAGCGTTGCCTTCTCGTTAACCTTTGATCGCTCTTTTGGATAGTAAAAATGATAGATGTTACAGCGAGCGTAATTAAAATCCGTTGCATTAACGATCATACCTCTTCGGGTCAGACTTAAAAAATCTGTGTAAAATCTTTCTCGATTCCATCCCAAAATAGTTCCATTAGGAATTCCATCCTTGAAAGCTGTACGAATTTCTTTAATGAGAGAATCATTGATAGTCATTTAATCTAAAACGGCGTTCCCGTGATTTTTCGGGTCGTAACGAATGCTCACCTTTGCTCCGGGCGCGTATTTCAAAGGCGTTTCTTTTTGTTTCGCGGTCAAAGTATCGGACGATTCAAAATCGACGCCCTGAATCGTGTAAAAATAATACGCGATTTCTTCGCCGCTGGCGGTCGTTTCCGAATCGATGATCGTGCCTTCGGTGATTCTGCCGTGTTTCAAAAGAAATTCCCGTCGTTCATTTTCAGAAGGCGCTTCCTTCTTGCGTTTAAAAATATCGAAAAGTCCCATTGTTTCAATCCATCACCAGCGGAGGCTTTTTATAACGCGCGCGTAAGTCGTTGACTGCCGCCAAAATCGTCGGTCGTTTGATAATTTTTGCTTCGATCGGGCGTTTGCCCGGAATATCGAGCATGATCAACCCGAGAAGAATCGTCAAAACGCCCTGTCCCGGAACGCCCGGAAGCGACAAAATAACTCCTAAGATGACCAAAATCAAACCGAGAATATTTTTCAAAATCACCGCGCCCCAGCGAACAAGCCACGGACTGTTGGGCATAAAATCCTGCTGATAATGCGAACTGAAATAATTTTCGGGAATTTTCACCATCACAATCCCGATCGCGAGAAAACTCAACAGAAGCGAAAATAAAAAGAGTCCGACACCGAGCAATATTTTGCTCCAGGTCAAAGATTCCCAAATTCCAGACAGCCAATCCATAAATCAATTTTAGCGTTCAAAACAGTTTATTTTGAGCTGCTTTCCATTTCCAATCTTCTAAATTCCTTCCAGATAAAAATCATTCGCTGGACGAAAGTCCACATCGAGCCGATCGCCAAAACCCAGAGAACTTGCGGCATCCGGTTAAATAAATAGAAATTCGAGTTCCAATCCCAGGTCGATAAAGCGCCGATGATAAACAGCACGATTCGTTCGGGGCGCTGCAAAAATCCGACATTTGCCTTGACGCCGAAGGCTTCCGAACGCGCCGTCGTGTAGCTGACCATAACCGAGCCGAGCCAGCCGACACCGGCTAAAAACACATTTAAGATCGAATGCTGCGGTCGGTTCGAAGCATAAAAGATCATAATGCCGAGAAAGCAAACCATGTCGGAAACCCGGTCGAGCGACGAATCGAGAAAACCGCCGAATTTCGTGACATTTCCCGTCAGACGCGCGACGTTTCCGTCGAGCATATCGAACAAATTGGCGACGATCAGAACGATTCCCGCCCAGAAAAATTCGCCGACGCCGAACAACACGCCGCACCCGACATTGATCATCACGCCGATCGTTGTCAAAATGTTCGGATGAACGCCGGCAGACGCAAGTCCGCGCACCATCGCATTGATGATTCGCATTGCGCCGCGTCCGATACTTGCTCCAAACATCTTTTCGAAGTTGAGAGTCGAGATTCGAGATTCGAGAGTTTAAGGAAAATTCTTTAACTCTCGAATCTCGAATCTCGACTTTTTACTTTTCTTCTCCCAGTTCGTGAATCGTCGTTAATCTGTAAATCTCGAAATTGCGAAAACCCTTCGGCGTTTTAACCTTTATTTCATCGCCTTCTTCCTTGCCCATCAAGGCTTGTCCGATTGGCGAAACGGTCGAGATCAAGCCGTTTTCAGGGTCGCTTTCTTCGGAAGTCACCAGCCGGTAAGTTACCTTTTCCTCGCTGTCGAGGTCGTAAAGCACGACCTTTGAACCATAGGCGACGCTGTCGGTCGGGAGTTTGGAAATATCGATCGATTCGACTTCGCCGAGGCGCTGCCGAACCTGTGCGATCCGCGCCTGGACGATCGACTGGCGTTCCATCGCCGCTTTATATTCCGCGTTTTCCCGTAGATCGCCAAATTCACGCGCCTTTTGGATCTCTTTCGGTAATTTAAAATGAAGTTCTTCTTCGAGTGCGTCTAATTCGTCCTGTAATTTTTTTCTGACTGCTTCCATATTTTTGAGTAGCGAGTCGAGAGTCAAGAGTCGAGAGTCAGAATTATTTTTTCTCAACTCTCGACTCTTGACTCTCGACTGTTTTTTAAAGTTTTGATTCGTTCGGGGCGGCGAATGAAATGCCGATGTCGCGCGCCGTGCGGACCAGTTGTCCGTCAACCGACACGGTTTTGATATTCGTCACGGCTTCGGCTAATGGAACGGAAATAACTTCGCCCGCCTTGAGCGCGACCATTTTTCCGGTCTGCCCGTTTGCCAGCGCACGCACGGCGCACGCGCCGAAATTCGTGCCGAGCATCCGGTCAAAAGCGTTGGGCGAGCCGCCGCGCTGAAGATGTCCGAGGACGACGCAGCGCGATTCTTTGCCGGTTTCCGATTCGATCCGCCGCCGCAGATGACTGCCGACGCCGCCGAGCCGCATTGCTTCCTTATCCATATAGATCGGCTGCGTGCCGACCTCGACCGCGCCTTCCGCGACGACGATGTTCGTAAACCGCGAGCCGCCTTTTTCGCGCTGGCGAATTTTGTCGAGCATCGAATTGACCGAAAACGGAATTTCGGGAATCAGGATCACATCGGCGCTGCCCGCCATTCCGCAATGCAGCGCGATCCAACCCGTATTTCTGCCCATTACTTCGAGAATCATCACGCGGTCGTGCGAAGCGGCGGTCGTGTGCAGACGGTCGAGCGCTTCGGTCGCAATATCGATCGCCGTCATAAATCCGAATGTCAGTTCGGTTGCCGAGAGATCGTTGTCGATCGTTTTCGGGACGCCGATCACGGGAAACCCGCGTTTATGAAACTTTTCGGCGATCGCCAGCGTGCCTTCGCCGCCGATCACGATCAAGGCTTCGATTTCGAGTCTTTTCAAATTTTCCAAGGCTTCGTCGATCGGCATTTCGGGAATAATGGTAACGCCGTCAACGACTTTGCAAAAACTTCCGCGATTGCGCGTGCCGAGAATCGTCCCGCCGCGCGGCAAAATTCCGCTGACGGCTTTGAGATTGAGTTTGACGGTGTGCGTTTCGCCCAAAATCCCTTCAAAACTGTCTTCGATCCCGATACATTTCATACCGAATTCGCCGACCGCCGTTTTAACGATCGCCCGAATCACAGCATTCAGCCCCGGCGCGTCGCCGCCGCCTGTTAAAATTCCGATTTGTTTATACATAAGAAGTCCGCAAAGTAAAAATTGTATTCTACATTATGAAGCCGAAAATTTCTAAAACCCGAAGATAAAAGTCAAATCTTATTAACTATCGAACATTATAATCAAGAATTTTATAACAAACCATTTTTATCGTATATTATCGAACCAGATGAAGCAAAATATTTCATTTCGCGAAGCCTTTCGGTTTTGGCTCAAGCTCGGCTTTATTTCGTTCGGCGGACCTGCCGGTCAAATTGCGATCATGCAGAAAGAGCTGGTCGAAAAACGCGGTTGGATCGAACAGGACGATTTTCTTCATGCTTTGAATTTTTGTATGCTGCTGCCCGGACCCGAAGCGCAGCAGCTCGCGACCTATCTCGGCTGGCGGCTTCACGGAATCCGTGGCGGAATCGTCGCGGGCGCGTTTTTCGTTATTCCATCCATATTTTTTCTGCTTTTTCTGTCATATATTTATGCGGCTTACGGCAATGTTCCGCAAGTCGGCGCGGTTCTCGACGGATTTAAAGCCGTCGTCGTCGCGATCGTCGTCGAAGCGGTTTTGAAAATCGCGAAAAAGGCTTTCAAAAATTACTGGCACGTTGTGATCGCGGCTCTGGCATTTATTTCGATCTATTTTTTCCACGTTCCGTTTCCGTTGATCGTTCTCGGCGCGGCGATTTTAGGAATTCTTTTGCTGAAATCCAAAAACACCAAATCAACCGCCCAAACCAAAGACCAAAAACCAACAACCAAAAACCGTTTTATAAAATTAGTCGCGGTTTTCGGCGGACTTTGGATCTTGCCTTTGCTCGCGGTCGGTGCGATCTTCGGTTTCGACAATATCGCCTCAAAAACTTATTTATTTTTCACGCAAGCCGCGTTCGTCACATTCGGCGGCGCGTATGCGGTTTTGGCGTATGTCAATCAGGCGGTCGTCAGCGCGGGTTGGATCACGGCGGCGCAAGCGGTTGACGGTTTGGCTCTCGCGGAAACGACGCCCGGACCGTTGATCATGGTTTTGCAGTTTATCGGATTTATGACCGGCTGGAACAACGCCGGTGCGTTTAATCAAACCTCGTTCGCTGTCGTTTGCGGGCTTTTGACAACCTATGTGACCTTTCTGCCGTCGTTTCTTTTTATCTTTATCGGTGCGCCGTATATCGAACGTTTACGTCATAATCAAAAGATCGCTGCGGCGCTTTCCGGCGTCACGGCTTCGGTCGTCGGCGTGATCTTGAATCTCGCGTTAATGTTCGGCGCGACCGTCATTTTTCCTGATCTCGGCATAAATTATTTCGGTTTGATCTTAGCCGTTTTATCGTTTGCCGCGCTTTATTTTCTGAAAGCCGATGTTTTGCTTATCGTCGTCATCGGCGGACTCTGCGGATTAGCCAAATATTTTCTGGTTGGGTAATTGATAAAAAAATCGGTATAGTGAGCGTTGGCGAACTCGTTTCATTTTCGGAAAATATCATTTCTAAAAACCTGCTCGCGACGGCTCGCCAAACTGATTATTTATATGAAAGCATTTGTCACAAAAAAAGGCGCGAAACGCATTCGCGGCGGGCATCTCTGGATTTATAAAAGCGACGTTTTAAAGATTGATGCCGCGGGCGGCGACGTCGTGGCGGTTTTCGATGAAGGCAAAAATTTTATCGGCAAAGCCTTTTACAGCGATTCGTCGGAAATCACGCTGCGGTTCTTGACGACCCGCAACGAACCGGTTGACAAGGAATTTTGGCGGAAAAGAATCAAGGACGCCGCGCAAATCCGGCAAAAGCCAAAAACCCAAGACCAAAAACCAAAAACCAATGCCGAGCGTTTGATCTATTCCGAAGGCGATTTGATCCCGTCGTTGATCGTTGACGATTACAACGGCAATTTTGTCATGCAGACGCTTTCGCAAGGCACTGAAAAACTCAAACAAACCTTTGTCGAAATTCTGACGGAAGAATTTTCGCCCGCCGCGATCATCGAACGCAACGACGCGAAGGTTCGCGAGCGTGAAAATCTGCCGCTGCAGGCGGGCGTTCTGACAGGCGAAGTCGCGGACGAAATAATCATTGAACAGGACGGCGTCAAATTTTA
>CADEFG010000370.1 GCA_902826505.1 uncultured Acidobacteriota bacterium | reverse complement strand
CCGCCTATCATTTTACCGATGCGACCTCGGATATGATGTCGAAATGGCTCGATAGAATTGTTGAAGTCGAGGCGGGCAGCGGAAAAGCAATGGCGCTCGCCGGTTATCGCGGGGTCGGAAAAAGTCATTTTCTGGCGACTCTCGGAGCGATCGTTGCCCAACCCGAGCTTCGTTCAAAGATCTCGGATCAACATGTTTCGGTAAGCACCCAAAGGTTAAAACGCCGCAGTTATCCGGTCGCCTTTGTCCGACGCGGAAGGCATCCGAGAGTTGTTGAAGAATTAAAGAATGCAATTGCCGCCGCTTTTTCAATTGACCCGGCGGGTTTGAGCGATTCGATGCCCGATTTGCTCAAGATGACGGCTGACCGCGCCGGCGATCTGCCGTTTCTCCTGATCGTTGATACTGCTTTTGAACGGACTTCGCGGGTTTCGCGCGATGACGGCGTGCTGCTGGGCGAGATTGCCGAGTTTGCCAAAGACCTCAATATATTTATCGGCGTCGCGCTCGATGACGACATCGCCGGTGCCGACGGCGTCAATTCGGCGATCGCCCGCAGTTTTTCGATCGATTATCTCGACCAGGAACATCTTTATAAAATCGTTGACACGCACGTTTTTCCGAAACATCGGCAAACCGAAACGCTGCTGCACGAGATTTATTCGTATTTCCGAGAAGTTCTGCCGAATTTTCGCTGGAGCGAACAGCGGTTCAGCGCGCTTTACCCGCTTCATCCGGTGATTTTGGAAACCGCGCCG
Source organism: uncultured Acidobacteriota bacterium (assembly GCA_902826505.1). Taxonomy (GTDB): domain Bacteria; phylum Acidobacteriota; class Blastocatellia; order Pyrinomonadales; family Pyrinomonadaceae; genus JAFDVJ01. The sequence continues at coordinate 4,777 of CADEFG010000370.1, read as the reverse complement.
TTCGTTCGGCTTTACGCGCCGGAATTTGCGCTGCTCGGATTTGCTTCCGAAGCCGGCAGTAAAATTCTCGGTCGTCCGGCGAATTCGTTGATCGCTCTGGACGAGGTTTTTGACTGCACGGAAACTATTTTGCGAAAAGTTGAGGATCTGCACGAAGCCTTTGCCGCGTATGACCGTTTAAACACCGAGATTGTCAGCAGTATTCCGGTCATGCAAAGACTTCAGGCAAAACTGATCCTTAAAGGTTTATTGCTTTTATCGCTCGACGGCGACGGGACGACGGCAGGCGAAATTTGCGCGGCGATGCTGATTTTTGATGAGAATAATCCGCAAAACGGTCTGAGAATCGTCGAGGGTTTGCTTGAAAATTTCGCCGCTGTTCTGCCCGATCAGATCTGGCGCAAAGCCGAGGAAGGCAGAGATTTTCGCTACAGTTTGAAGGTCAGTATCAAGGAAAATCTCAACAATTCCTTAAACGAAGCGATTGCCCGGGTTTCGCCCGAGATTATTCCGAAGATCTTACGGAAAATTGCGCGTGAGCGATTTACCGACTGGACTTTCGGCGATGAAACGGACGGCAAAAGCGCGAATTGGACGGAATCGCAGATTGTCTGGCGCGGCGGTTTGCGGCGCGGGCGGCTTTGCTGGAATTTGGAAAACAACGAAACCGAGGCGGCGCAATTGCCAGCCAATCTTGAAGTGACGGATTGGATGGTGATCATCAACGGCGAAAATCAGATAATCCCGGAAACCGAAACCAATGACGGAGTGCCGCGCGTTTACTGGGAACACGCGCCGCTTAGAAACGACGAGATCGAAACGATTCTGCGGTATCACGTCTTGCTCAATGACGAAAATTTGCGCGAAGAATTCGGCGACCAGCTGCGGGCGGCGGGACACGCGCATTCTTTAGCGATCGAGAAGATCTGGAATCGAATATTTCTCGGCGACGGAAAATTGGTCATCGAAGGCTTTGATTATAATTTTTCGGAAGAAGCGCGAAACGCACAAAGCCTCTCGAAAATCTTTTCGACGATGCTCGAACCGCTGTTTGAAATGCGGTTTCCGACGCATCCGGTTTTTACACAGCCGCTCGGGATGACCGAGGTTTCCTCGCTGGTCAGCGATCTTTTCAGCGGGACGCGGCAGAATCTGGCGGAGGTTCAGCGGTTTGCGGAACTTTTTGCGCTGCCGCTCGGGCTGGTTACCAGCCGAAATAATTCATTTGTCCTCGTCACCGAAGAACAGCTCTTAAGATTGCCGTTCGCGCAGGATGTTTTGGCACTGGTCAAACGTTCGACAGAAGAGACGGTTTCGCTCCGGACGGTTTACCGGCACCTCAAACGCACTCCGATCGGTTTGGTGCGCGAGGCTCAACATTTGATCTTAACGGCGCTGGTCGCCAATCGTCAGATCGAATTCGTGACGACCAAAGGCGACCGCATCAATCGCCGTTCGCTCGATCTCAAGATCATTTGGGATGACATCGAAGGCATCGCGCTTCCGTCCGCGGCTTCGTATCCGACCGAACGTTTGTCGCAGTGGGCAAATATTCTGACGAATGTCGATACATTTCGTTCGATCGATGTGCCCGAAGATTGCGAATTGATCAAAACAGCTTTGCGCGGCTGGCTTTTTGATTGGCAAAAGGCGCGTTTGTTGGAACGCTTCAATGAATTGCCGGACGAGATTTTGAACACGAAAATCTGGCGTTTGTCGCAATTGGCGGATAAAACTTTCGGCTCGGTCGCGACGACCGTTTCGTCGGTTCTCGATGATTCAATCACGATCGAAGAAGGTTTGCACCGCATTGCCGATGCTTTTTCCGATTCCGAACCCGAATATCTTGCCCGCACGAAGGATTTGATCGTGCTCGAAGATTTTATCGGCGGAACCCGCCGCCGCGAGGAAATCCGCACATATCTGGCGGTTTGCGAAACGACCGATGACGAGAAAATCGAAAATCTGCGCGAAAAGCTGTTTGAAATTCTCGAAGAAACGACCATCAAACCGAGCCAGCTGATGAATCGCGAGATGGAAAATGTCTGGAACGGGTTTCACACGCGGTTTTCGGAACATTTTTCGAGCCGTCACGATCTTGTCATGAAATCGCATCTGCTTCAGGAACAGTTTGACGAGATCATGCGGAGCGATGAATGGTGGGAATTTGAGAATCTTTCGAATTTGCCGATATTTTCGCAGGTTTACCGTCGTCAGGCGCAGAAAATCTGTCAGCAGTTCAGGGAGCTCGACTGCCGTTTCAGCGTTCGCGAAATGCTGCAAACGCACCCGTTTTGCGCGTGTTCCTTTAATCTTGCCAAGATCGGCGAATGGGAAAACCTCTCGCAGACCTTGAAAGAAACCGTCGAAAAGGGAAGAAAGAGTTACCGGAAAATTCTCTGGACCTTGCGCGAAACGCTGATTCAATTGATTACGCATTTCGGAACGCGCCCGATGGACAGCGAATATAAGACCGCCGCCCAGCATCTGATCGAAATTTTCAAACAGGGCAGCGGAATTCCGCCCTTGAACAACGCCGAACTGATTATTCTTCAAAAAGCGTTTGAAAATCTGCCCACCTCGCTGCTGCTCAAAACGAGTTTTCCGCCGACGAACGATTTCGTGACGCGCACCGACCTCAAGCAAAAGGTCAATCAATGGCTCGACGAGCTGCCGGACGAACCCGTGCTGGTCAAGATTTAATGATAAACCCGGCTTTTCGCAAAAAATTGGCGCGGTGCGTTCGTTAATCGGGTATCGAAAATCGTAAATCGAAAGATCGAATTTTTGAAAATGTTGCCGGGAGTTTTTTCTTAACAATTCACGATTGACGGTTTCCAATTTTCGATTAACGATTAACGATTAACGATTCCCGCGCTTGGTGACGTTTTTGTGTAGAGCCGATAAACCCTCAAAAAAGCAAAAAAGCCGGTTGATTTTTGTCAGCCGGCTTTTTAGTTTGGCATTTTTTCAAATATAGTCATTTTATGCGAAAGGTTTCAATTATCGGTGTCGGCAGAATCGGTGGCGCGTTGGCGTTTGCGCTGGCACGAAAGGGCTACGAGATAGAAAATCTGGTTGTCAGAAACGACCGGACGGCGAAAAAAGTTTGTGAATTTATTGAACCGCCGCCGCAGATTTTAACTTCTGAAGATCTTTCAAGAATCTCGTCCGGGATAATTTTTATCGCGACCCAGGATGCGGAGATCGAACGCGCGGCGCAGGATTTGGCTGAAAATCTAAGAGCAACAAAACCTTTTGTTTTTCACACGAGCGGCGCGCGTTCGTCCGAAAGTCTGCAGAGTTTGAAGAAAACGGGGGCGCAGGTCGGTTCGATTCATCCGCTGGTTTCGGTGAGCGACGCGTTTTTGGGCGCGGCGCGTTTGGCGGGCGCGTATTTTTGCGTCGAGGGCGACGCGGAATCGGTCGGGCTGGCGGAAAAGATCGTCGCGGATCTGGGCGGAAAACCGTTTTCGATCGAAACCGCAAAAAAAACTCTCTATCACGCTTCGGCGGTGACGGCGTGCGGTCATCTGACGGCGCTCGTTGATGTCGCCGTCGAGCTGTTGATGCAATGCGGTTTGGACGCCGATCAGGCGCAAAAAACTCTTTTTCCGCTAATCAAAAGCACGGTCGAAAATCTCGAAACACAAACGCCCGCCGAGGCATTAACCGGAACTTTTGCCCGCGCCGATCTCGCGACTTTCAAAAAACATCTGCAAGCCCTGGAAGAAAATGTTTCTGATGAAGCACGGGAAATCTATCTGCAACTCGGTGCCCGTTCGGTGCATCTTGCTGAATTACAAGGTGCAAACCCGGAAAATCTGGATGAAATTCGCCGTGAGATTTCGTTAGCGAAAAAGAATTTCAAGTGTTAAAATAATTTCATATTTGATTAAAATTTAAATATGGCGAAAAAGAAAGCGGAAGAATTTCAAAAAGAAAAGGAAATATTTTTGGATCATATCCAAAAAGCCGGTTTGCGCCGGACATCGCAGAGAGATTTGATTCTGGAAATATTTCTGAAAACCGAAGAACATCTTTCGAGCGAAGATCTCTATTGGTTGGTGCAAAAAAAAGATCCGAACGTCGGTCACACGACCGTTTACCGAACCTTAAAACTTTTGACCGAAGCCGGTCTCGCGCGGGAAGTGCGTTTCGGCGACGGGAAAACCTATTACGAGCATCATTACAATCACGAGCATCACGACCATATGATTTGCACCGAATGCGGCAAGGTGATCGAATTTTTCTCGGCGGAGATCGAAGAATGGCAGGATAAAATGGCGGAGAAATTCGGTTTCAAACCGACGCATCACTCTTTGCGGATGTGGGGAATTTGCGCCGAATGCCAAGCGCGTGAAAGCGAGCTGCAAAGTACGCCGTCGGGAGCCCAGCCGCGGGTTCGTGTAAAATCTATGATGGGAAATTGATTTAGAATTAAAAAAAATGGAAGCAGAACTCAAATTTGAAAAAGAAAACATAAACGGAGTCGCGGTGGTCGGCAGTTATTTAATTGACGCGGCGCGGCGGCTTGGGGTCGAAATTTTCGACGAATGCGGAAGATTGGGCTTGTGCGATTCGTGCGCGGTGACCGTCAAAAGCGGCGGCGAATTTTTGTCGGAAGTGACGAAAGCCGAAATCGAACAATTATCCGAAGAACGGCGAAAGCAAGGTGAACGTCTCGCCTGTCAGGCAAAAATCGCCAAAGATGGTGCAATTGTCATCATGACGCACGAAAGGAAAGATCCGCGAACCGAAAAAGAACGCAAACACG
>CADEFG010000369.1 GCA_902826505.1 uncultured Acidobacteriota bacterium | reverse complement strand
CCGGACGAATAAACTTTGAAAAATGTCCGATGTAATAATACGAATTCGTGTAGATCACCTTGCCGGTTTTCGTGTCGCCGTGAACGGGCGCGAAACACAGATTGCCGACGTGATTCGGTCCGCCCGTTTCGTCGAGCAAAATATTCCAATCCGTCCAGCCGACCGTGCCGTTATTGAAATCGTTGATCATCGAGCGCCCGTAGAGCTCGCCCAATTTCCAATCGCCGACTTTCTCCATATCGAATTTTTCCTTGCAGCCTTCGGTAAAGATCAAATTTTTGTCGGGAAAAGCCTCGTTGACCAGTTTGACGTTATCGAACATCGGTTCGCCGCCGCTCCACGGTTCATACCAGTGATAACCGATTCCCCAGACGTATTTGGCGGCTTCCGCGTCTTTGAGCAGCGTGCTCGCGCGTTGATAGATCAAATCGCGGTTATGATCCCAGGCGATGATCTTTTTATCGCCCAAGCCTTCTTTTTTCATGGTCGGTCCGAGATAGTTTTTTAAAAAATCACGTTCTTCTTCCGCCGAATAAATGCAGGATTCCCATTTTTGGGTTGCCATCGGTTCGTTTTGGATCGAAATTCCCCAAACCGGAATGCCTTCCTTTTCATAGGCTTTGACAAATTTCGTGTAATAATTTGCCCACGACTGATAAAATTCCGGCTTGAGCTTGCCGCCTTTGAGCATATTATTACTATCTTTCATAAACGCCGGCGGACTCCACGGACTGCCGTAAAGCGGCAGCCGCCCGCCCGCCGCGGCGATTGCTTTTTTGATAAACGGAATCCGAAATTGCCGGTCGTGGTCAACGCTGAACGACTTTAAATCCTTATCGCCTTCGGTCACGTAAGTATAACTTCCGCTCGAAAAATCGCAGCTGTGAATATTGGTTCGCGCCAGCGTGTAGCCGATGCCTTTGTTCGCGTCAAAATAAGCGGTCAGAATTTCCTGCTGGCGATCGGCAGGCATTTTCGCAAACGTTTCCGCCGAGGCGTCGGTGATCGCGCCGCCGATGCCGAAAAATGTTTGATAGGTTTTCGAAGGATCGACAAAAACACAGATCTGCGTTTCCAGCGGCTGTCCCATTTGGGTGAATTCAACCGTGCCGGTCGCGGCGATTCGCTCGCCGGTTTTCTCGGCGGTCGTATAAACCGTCACCTTTCGATTCTCGATCGAAAACGGTTTGGCGGCGGTCGAAGAAGTCTTTTTGTTTTGCGCGGAAGCAGGTTGAACATTTTGCGCTAAAAGCGCGGCGGACGACGAAAGAACAAGAAAATCACGGCGGTTTATTTTCATAATTGCCTTTTATGATATGTGAACTCAAATACTTAGTGCAACTACCCGGCAAAAGTCCGGCGGTAAAACTTGGGCTTTTCTCAATCCGCGCCAAAACTAGCGACGCGGAACGGGTTGTTTTTCTTTCAAATGCCGGGTCGTTTGTTCGGTCACGGAAGAAAAGATCTGATTCGATTCGGGCAGCACGAGCTCGTTGGTTTCCGCGTCAAGTTCATTTGCATGCGCGTCGAGCTCGCGCTGGTGCGCGGCGTCGGAAGACTTATCGGACACGGCTTTTTTCGGGACCGTCAGCAGCAAACCGTTGATCACAAAACTCAAGCCGATAAAAAAAGTAACGACGCCGAGACCGGCAATGATCACCATTTCTTTTTCTTTGACAAACATACTGACGATCGTAAAGGCGATTGCCGCGCCTAATCCGATCGAGGAGATCAGCGTTCCGACCCGCATTCGGCGAAGACGTTTTTCTTCGGGCGATTCGAGAAATTTTTCGATCTCGGGCAGAACATCCTCGGCAACGATTTTGAGGTCAACACCCGTCTGGGCTTCTCTGATCTTGGAGGCAAAAGCCCGTCCGATTTCTTCGCGCGCCGTTTCCGCCGAAGCCGTAATTTTATCGGGAATTTCCAAAACCTGCCGCGCCGACCGCAAATCCGTTCCGCAGGCACGGCAAAATTGATTGGATGTGCGTTCTTCGATTCCGCAGCTTGGGCAAAACATATTTTCGGCAAACTCCTTTATTTAAATTTTACTCCGATTTAGTACTTTGCACAAAAACGAGAAAAATTGCGCCACGGTTTTTTGCGGGAAATCGCGGTTAATCAAAGATTTTCGCCGAAATCCGCTTGCAACCCTTTGCCAAACCGTGCATTATAAAAATTGTTAATCCTTCTCTTGTGCATCAACGGTGATGCGCCCGACATATAGAGTTTCTTTTGACGGCGTTTTGGATAGTTCGGGAGCAGGCAGTTTTTTATAGGTTACAGAAGTTGCTTTTCACAAGCACCCGAACGCGATACTTCGTCAGACTTACCGTTTCCCGAAGAATAATTCGATTTCGACACTTCTTTTATGTTCCCGATTTTACGACGGGAAAAAGGATAATTATAAACAAATGAAACTTTATGTAGGAAATCTTTCCTTTGGCACAACCAGCTATGATTTAGAAGAACTTTTCGGTCAACTCGGCACCGTTCAATCGGCAAATATCGTTGAAGACCGCGACACCGGACGCTCGCGCGGCTTCGGCTTTGTCGAAATGTCATCGAAAGAAGAAGGCGAAAACGCAATCGCCGAACTCAACGGTAAAGAACTCGACGGACGCAGCCTGACGGTCAACGAAGCCAAACCGCGTGAAAATCGCACGGGCGGCGGCGGTGGCGGCGGTCGTGGCGGTTACGGCGGCGGCGGTGGCGGCGGTCGTGGCGGTTACGGCGGCGGCGGCGGCGGCGGACGCGGCGGAAATCGCGGCGGCGGCGGCGGCGGCGGTTCGCGCTGGTAGTTTTTGCGAAACAAACGCAAATCAGAAAAAGCCTTCGGCAAATGTCGAAGGCTTTTTCCTTGCAGGCTCTTAGCACTGAAAATAATTGTTTTTAACTTTTAGAACCACCAGAAATTTGCTTTTAACCTAAACCAAAAATTGTTTAATTCAGCTAATTCTTTTGTTGTATTATAATTTACTTTTTCCAGCGGTCGGTTGCGATTACCAACATAAGTTGTGACCGTCAGACTTTTGCCAAATGCATAAACTAAATATTTTTCACCAACTCGGAATTGAAGTTGGTCACAGGGTCCCGAACCATTATCTGAAACGACCGTAATCTCTGATTTATTTCCTTTCCAACTCTTCTCAACAAGAAATTTTATCTTATAAGGATTATATTTTCGCGCCTCTGAATCCTGGCTATCATTTAAATTAATACTAACAACCGTTCCAGCGAAAACAGCCTTTGCCTTTCTAAAATACTTGGTGTGACTTTGAAAAACAGGTTGACAGCCCAATACGCTAATTGCACTCAACACAATTAACAACGATATGAAAATCAGTTTCATAACTTACATGAAAAATTTTCTCAAAAAGGTCGTTTATGAAATTGTTAAATTACAGAAATCACTTTTGCAGTAAAATATTTTTAATTTAATTCTTGCGCGTCTGTTTGACGATCTTCGTTTTCGGCTTTGGCTTTGGCGGGACAAAGCTTTCGGCTTGCGTGGTCGTTTTTTGAATTTCCGACGGCGATTTTTTGATCTCGAACGTTTTTCCGGTAACGAGTTTGCCGTCGATGAAAATATCGATCCGGTAATTTCCCGCCGTCCAGACGGTTTCGGGTTTGCCCGTAAAATTGACGCGGTTTTGTTTGCCGTTGGTTTTGTAATTGACGCTGAGGACTTTGGTTTCCGCCTTGACGCCTTTGACATCGACCGCGACGAAATTCATTTTGACGAGCGCCGATTTGGTTGAATTAAGCTGAACGACGCAGTAGATCGGAATATCGGTCGTCAAAAAACTTTCCGCCACATCGCCCGCTTTGCCTTCGCCGTTATCTTTGGCGAGATAAATTTCCTCAACGCTAACCGTTTGCGGCTCTTTAGTTTCTTCTTCCTGCGCAAATGCGCTGAAAACAAACGTGAGGCAAAGTAATGAAATTAGAATGATTTTCATTTTGGGTAACTCCGAAACAACCGATTTTTGACTATTTCCTGCATTATTGGTGCGCGAACTTTGGATTTAGTTGCACAATGCCTGAAAAATTATTTGATTTTCGCGCGAAAAGTTTCAGACAAAAGCGCGCGTCTCGTTTTTTGATATTCGGCGCGCCGGTTTCAAAATATTTTCGATCTCTTTACGCAGACTTTCCGCATCGCCGGTTTCGATCGTCGTAATTCCCGCAACGTTTTCGACGCCGCAGGCATTTGAAGCGATCACCGGAATTTGATGCGCGGCGGCGAGCAGAAGCCGGCGCGGTTTATGTTCGACAAACGCGGGCAAAACGACCAGATCGGCAATTTCGAGCCAATCATCCGCTCCTTTTTCCCAATCAAACCCGTCCCAAAACCGCGCGTCTTCGATCGTCGCGCCGAGCGTGATGATTTTCGCGTCCAAATCGCGAATCGCTTCGCGCAATTCATAACAGCCTTTTCGCCCGACGGTCGAAGCGGGAAAAACGATCGTGAATTTCGTGTTTTTCTTTTTGGTAAATTCTTTCGTTTGCGGCAAATTCCAGTTTAAAAGTTCGCTTCGCGTGCCGAAAAGTGCCGCGATTGCCGCGTGCGGCGTGATCAGCTTGCGCGCATTTTTTAAGGCTTCCGTCTCGGCTTCAATCAACCAATTTTCAGCGCGAAAATCGCCGAGCGTTTTGCTTTCAGGATTAAGCGAAAACGCCAGATCGAGCTTTTTTTGAATTTCCGTCATCGGCAGCGCGTTCATCAAAACGTCAAATGTTCTGCCGCCAAGATGTCCGTTTTTCCACAGAAACGGCAGAAGATTTTGCGAAACGACAATGTGCGTGGCGTCATAAGTCAGTTTTTTCGCGTAATTTTCTGCCAATTTTTCCGCACTTTCGAGGAGAGATTTCTGACGCGCCGCGCCTTGCGCCGAAAGTTTGCGCGAACGATAAGAACGAACGAGCGTCGTCAAAAGACTTTGTTTCACGCGCGCAAAACCTTTCGTTGCCCAGGCGTAATTTCCCTTTTTGAATCTTTTGCCGTCCATCGGAACAAACAGAAAGTCTTTTTCGCTCCGCATTTTTTGAATATACGCGTCAAATTCGGGCGCGTATTCGTCGAGCAAAAACGCCGCCCGCCCGAAATCGAGATTTTCGTCCGCTTTCAAACTCCGGAAACAGCTTTCAACGCCGCAAGTCGCACAGCTATTCGGTTGTGGCGAATGAAGCGCGGTGCGTTTCGAGATCTGAAATAAAGTTTTGCTTTCCTGCTTTTCGCCTCTGAACACGACGCGCAGATGGTCTTTGCCGAGCTTGGCTTCGATCCGAAAAGCGTTCGCCGAACGGAACCGCAGATCGACGTAATTCCAAAAAACCGTCGCGTCGCGTCCCTGTTCGGCAAGCGAACCGGCAATGATCTGCGTGTGCGCGTGGCGCTCGACGATCTCGAAATTCGCTTTTAACGCCGCGTCGTAAAGCGCGTTCGAGATCTGACAGAGACCGCCGCCGACGTTCGGCACGATACAGCCTTCGCGCAGCTCGCGCCCGACGACGTAGCCTTCCAACCCGTTGGCGCGTCCC
>CADEFG010000368.1 GCA_902826505.1 uncultured Acidobacteriota bacterium | reverse complement strand
CTTCGTCAAACGATGAATTAAAATCCGTCATCGCGTAGCCGTCGCCGTCAAAGCCCGTGTCGAGTGCGCCGTTCGCGTTAAAACGAAAAACGATAAAATCGAACGGCACGGTGAAAGAAGTCGTAAATTCGCCGCCGACCACGATCTTGCCGTCCGGTTGAAGCGCAATCGAATTCATCAAACCCGTTCCCGCCGGCGAAGTCGTCGCGCAAAAATTTCCGTTCGTCCCGAAAGAGTTATCAACCGCGCCGTTTGAATTAAAACGCCCGACGCAGAAAGCCGTTCCCTGCCACGCGCCCGTCACGACGATTTTTCCGTCGGGCTGCAAAATCGCGTCGCTCGGCGTGTCGCCGCGCGAACCGCTCGTCGTAAAAGCCGAAAGCGTTACGCCGTCTGTGCCGAAAGAAGTGTCGGTCGTGCCGTTGCTGTTAAAACGAAAGATCGAAATCAAATTACGGTCTTGTTCGTTTTTGCTGATGCCGACGAGAACGATTTTTCCGTCCGCCTGAAGCAGAAGCGTCGGAAAAGTATCGTTTCTTCCGCCGACATCGGCGTAGAGTCGCCCGCCAGTGCCGAATGTCGTGTCGAGCGAGCCGTCCGAATTATAACGAACGAGCGAAAAATCGCCGGTAAAAGTAACATTGTTGATAGATTGTCCGGCAGAAATGATTTTACCGTCAGGCTGTATGACGACGCTGTTATGCCGCGACAAAAATCCGCCGGTAAAAGTTTCGTTAACAAAACCGCTGCCTGCAAAACTCGTATCTAAATCGCCGTCAGCCGCGAAAGCCGAATAGGTAAATAGCGTGATCGTTAAAATAAGCAATATTTTTTTCATTTTTTCTCCTGCAAAACTCGTGAAAAATCTTTCCAAGTCAAACTCGCAGAAGTTTTGAAAAAAAAGGTTCAAACTTTTTTCAAATCACTTGCCTAAATATTTGAACTAAGCGAAAATAATTTCTCACTCAGACCGAAATTAATGACTCAAACTCCAAACGAAAATTTGACCCGCAGGCTGAAAGAAGCGCAGGCGGGAAACCGGACCGGTCTCGACGAATTTTTGCCGCTCGTCTATGACGAACTAAAAAAAATCGCGGCTTATAAACTCGCGTCCGAACGCTCGAATCATACTTTGCAGGCGACGGCGCTCGTTCACGAAGCGTATTTACGACTGATCGACCAGCATTCGGTCAACTGGCAAAACCGCGCTCATTTTTTCGCGATCGCCTCGGAAATGATGCGGCGGATTCTGGTCAATTACGCCGAAAGCCACAACGCCAAAAAACGCGGCGACGGCAAAACGCTGATCTCGCTCGACGATGTCGACAATCTGGCGGCGGACGCGGAAGTCGATCTGATCTTTCTCGACAACGCGCTCAAAGAATTGGCGGAATTCGATGCGGGCGCGGCGCGGATCGTCGAGCTGAAATTTTTCGGCGGATTGACCAACGAAGAAGCGGCGGAAGTTTTGGGCGTCTCCGAATCAACGATCAAACGCGAATGGCGCATGGCACGGGCGTGGCTGACGACGAAATTGACCTGATTTTCTAAAAATTACTGCGATTTTGATTGTGAGATTAATTGATTAATAAATCAGTGTAGCGAACGACTGTGAGCAAGCTTCCCGGCATTCGACGCCGCCAATCATAAAAATGTCCGCGACCGCTCACGATACTGATTTTCAACACAAATGAATCCCGAAAAATGGCAAAAAATCAAAGCGATCTTTAATGAAGCAGTCGAACTCGACTCCGCCGATCGCGAATCGTTTTTAAATAGCAAAAGCGAAACAAACGAGGAAATATTAGCGGAGGTTCGCCAGCTGATCGCGGCGGAAAAGCATCATCATTTTGAAAAGCCGATTGCTCAGGTCGGTCATTTATGGCGTGATGAAGCGGCGGAAGATTTTATCGAAAGAGAGATCGGAAACTATAAAATTACCCGCGAAATCGGTCACGGCGGAATGGGCATCGTTTTTGAAGCGTTGCGCAAAAGCGAAGATTTTGCGCAAACCGTCGCGCTCAAATTGCTCAAACGCGGAATGGATTCCGACGCGATGCTGCGGCGTTTTCGACACGAACGGCAGATTCTCGCCTCCCTTGAACATCCGAACATCGCGCGCCTTCTGGACGGCGGAAAAACCGCCGACGGATTGCCGTTTTTCGCGATGGAATTCGTCAAAGGCAAGCCTTTGGACGAATATTGCCGCGAAAAAAATCTGAGCGTCACGGAGCGTTTACAGCTTTTTTTGCAGATTTGCGCCGCCGTCCAGTTCGCGCATTCGCGGCTCGTCGTCCATCGCGATCTCAAACCGACGAATATTCTCGTGACCGACGACGGCACGGTCAAACTCCTCGATTTCGGCATCGCCAAAATCGTTTCGCCCGAAAATGATTTGCAGATCCAAACCGTCACGTCGCTCGGAATGATGACTCCCGCCTATGCATCGCCCGAACAGATTCGCGGCGCGATCGTTTCGACTTCGAGCGATATTTATTCGCTCGGATTGATTCTCTACGAACTTTTAACCGGAGTTGCGGCTTATCAATTTCCAAATAAAAGTCCTGACGCGATTGCCAAGATCATTTGCGAAGTCGAACCGCCGCGACCTTCGTCGGTGGTCAGCGGTCAGTGGTCGGTGGCGGCTGAAAAGACAAAGGAAATCACGCCGCCAACGACCAATCCGAAATCCAAAATCCAAAATCCGAAATTGTTAAAGGGCGATCTGGACAATATCATTTTAAAGGCTTTGCGGAAAGAACCGGCGCGGCGCTATGCTTCGGTCGAGCAGTTTGCGGGCGATATTTCGCGCCATCTCGAAGGCTTGCCGGTAATCGCGCGTTCCGACACGTTTTCCTACCGTTTCGAAAAATTCGTCTCGCGCAATCGTGTTTCGGTGCTGGCGGGAATCCTGATCTTTTTAACTTTGATCGGCGGAATTTCGGCGACGAGCTGGCAAGCCTATCGCGCCGAACGACAGAAAATTTTGGCGGAAAAACGATTTAATCAAGTGCGCGAATTGGCAAATAACGTCGTTTTCAAATATCACGACGAAATCAAGGATTTGCCGGGCTCAACCCGCGTTCGCGAAATTCTGGTGCAGGATGCTTTGAAATATCTCGATAATTTACAGGCTGATTCATCCGGCGATGCCGAATTGACACGCGAACTCGCGCTCGCTTTTATGCGGATCGGAAGCGTGCAGGGCGGCGCCTACCAGGCAAATTTGGGCGATTCGAAAGGCGCGGCGGAAAGCTACGAAAAAGCCATCAAATTACTTGAACCGCTGACTGAAAATTCGAATGATACAAAACTACTTGCCGCTTTGCGCGATGCATACACCGAATCGAGCCGCGCTTTTTACCGGATCGGCGAAGTTTCGAAACAAAACGAAAATCTCCAAAAAGCCTTTGTTTTGAGCGAACGGATCGTCGCGCTCGAGCCTGAAAATATCGAACCGAAAATTTATCATGCGCGGAGTCTGATCTATTTCGGCGACAGTTTGCCCGAAGGCAATTACCGGCGAAGGTTGGACGAATATCGAAAGGCGCTGGAAATGATCGACGGCGTCATTAAAATCGCGCCCGACGATGAAGCGGCACAAAAAACGCTCGCGTCGGCAACGCACCGATTGCAGATGTATCTTTCGCTGATCGCCGGTGAATCAAAAAAACAAGGCGCTCCGGAAAATCAAAAAATGCTTCTTCGCGAAGCGCTCGGTTATGCGCGTCGTTCGCGCGAGACGCAGGAACGATTTTTGTCGGCAAATCCTGAAAATCCTTTATTTCAGAGAAACGCCGCCGCCGGAAAGATCAACGAAGGCAAAATTTATCGCGAACTCGGCGAAACCGGGGCGGCTCTCCGGCTGGCGAATGAAGCCTTGCAAACCCAACTCAAAATTGCCGCCGAAGACGTTCAGAATCAGGAAATAAAATTCGATCTGAAGGAATCGTACGAAGACCTCGCCTATGCTTTTATCAAACGCGGCGAAATCGCGCCGGCGTTCGCCAACTTTAAAAAAGCCATCGGATTGGTCGAAGAATTATTAAAAAAAGACCCTGAAAATTTTGATTTTTGGATTGCGCGTTTGCGCGGCGAACAATATTTTGCGCACGCACTGCTCGATCAGGGCGAGAAAAAAATGGCGCGGCAGATTTATGAAAAAGCAATTATTCTAGCCGATACCCAAACGCCGAAAAAATATGCCGTATTTGTCGAAGATTTCAAAAAACAAATCAGGGAGAATTTACAAAAATGCGACTGAAATTAACGAAACAAACCCGACTGAAAAAGCAAAAGCCAGCCCGCCACGATGACGAATAATATCAATCCTAAATCTCTGGTTTCAAAATAATTTTCCTGATTATTCATATAAAAGCTCCTCTGTTATAAATTTCTTAAAAATGCTTCCCGATTATAGTGGCGCGTTTTTTTGACGGAAAGTATCACGGTTTTGGCATAAAATTTGTAAAAAACATTTCCGTCTGATCTAAAATTCGCCAAAAAAGCGGTTTTAGATGTGGTTTGGTGTGAAATTTTTCGCATAATGCGATTTTGTTTTGCAAAATAAGAGTCTGGGCGTTTTTCGATTAACGATTAACGATTTACAATTTAAAAAGAATTATGAGCGATATTCAACCGATTTTAGATAAAGTTTTGGGCGGCGGAAGATTGACCGCCGAAGACGCCACCGCACTTTTGGAATCTTACGACATAGCCAAAATCGGCGCTGCCGCCGACGAGATCCGCCAGCGCCAACATCCGGGCAATATTGTCACCTATATTATTGACCGCAACATCAATTACACGAACGTCTGCAACGTCGTCTGTACATTCTGCGCGTTTTATCGCCGACCCGGAAAACCCGAAACTTATGTTCATTCGTTCGAGGAAATCTGCAAACGGATTGACGAAACGATTGAACTCGGCGGGACGGGCGTTTTAATGCAGGGCGGACTGCATCCCGATTTTAATATCGAATGGTATGAAGATCTGCTGTCGCGCCTGCACGCGCTTTACCCGAATTTCCAATTGCACTGTTTTTCGCCGCCCGAAATTCATAATATTTCTTTGATCTCGAAATTAGATTACGAAACGATCATGCGACGTTTGAAAGCCGCGGGCCTGAATTCAATGCCCGGCGGCGGCGGCGAGATTCTGGACGACGAAGTTCGCAAGCGAGTTTCGACCAAATGCAACACCGAAGAATGGCTCGACGTGATGCGCGCCGCCCATCAGGTCGGGCTAAAAACAACCGCGACGATGATGTTCGGCATCGGCGATCGTGTCGAGCACCGCGTCCGCCATCTTCAGAGAGTTCGCGACGTGCAGGACGAAACCGGCGGCTTTACGGCGTTCATCCCGTGGACTTTTCAGCGCGAAAATACGGCTTTGGGACGCAAGATCACGGAAGAACCGACCGGCATCGATTATCTGAAAATGCTTTCCGTCTCGCGTCTTTTCTTGGATAATATCCCGCACATTCAATCTTCGTGGCTGACGCAAGGTCTGCGCCTCGGGCAAACCGCGCTTCGTTTCGGGGCGGACGATGT